>CAYFFH010000274.1:0-4602 GCA_964342175.1 uncultured Enterobacteriaceae bacterium
GGTACAGATTATCTTATTGCAATCACGCAGTACTTTGGAGTCTAAAGTAATTTGGACCCCTTGCGTTTGATTCAGCATGTGATGTTTTCGTTCAACTACAGTTACTGGTACACCAACGTTTCGCGCCTGCCGTACCAGCGACGGGAAATTCCCGACCATGCCGAGGCGATCACCAGGAACAAGTGATATCCCGCCCATCGAGTCGGAAGTGCTACAGGATCCAACATTCGAACGGATAAATACGCTCTGTGTGATAGCGTTGATTGCCGCCAAGCCCAGAGAACGGTCAATATCGTTGGTATCAGCATATTTCCGTGCCAGTTCGATCGCTTGTATACCTACCAGATCGTCAGTATTGAATCGATCGTGCATCCCCTTCTGAGACTTGCCTAACCACGCGTAAAATAGTCCGGCCGCACCATCATCAAGCTCAACCACGCCAAATTCGGCGTGCCCCTGGGCCGTGGGCCGTGGCTCGGGAATGTAAACCCGGCAGACAGTCGGGAGACTGATCGTTGTATTGATTTGCTCGATCAAATTTAAAAGTTCTGTACGAATACTCACCGAAAAATGTTATCTATATCGAGGTCTAAAAGCGTTTTCAACTCGAACCTAGTCGCGTTTCAAACTTATCTCTCTTTGCAGAACGATATCGACACTATTAGTCCTCGGTTCACAAACAATGACTGCCTCACCACGTTCGAGTTGACTGACAACGTTTCGCACCTTTTGTTCGAGAGTATAGGGTCGCTCGCCGTATTCTGTCCCCTCGCGCAACACGAATGCCTCTACCAGCCCTTCAAGGGCCTCTGCAGTCAATCTACTATGGGGGATGGTGATAAATTTAACATCGTCGTCTTTACGTACATCCTTCGTCATCCCGATATATCAGCAATAACGTAAACCGGGTTCCTAAATACCTTAATCCACAGGTCAACGTCGCCGGGTTTTGACCTAAGCAGCAACCGGTTGCAAGTCAATGGGCACGATTTTGCCGTTATCAACAATCAATTCATCGTCAACCCACAAGGTACAACCAAGCATTGGCAAATCAAGATGGCAAGCTGTGTCATTCTCCCCACCGAATTCCGTATCCGGGCCGAGCGAGAACAAAACATTCCCGCAATAAGCACGACCATCCATTCCGATTCCCGGGAGGTCAACATTCCATTCACAGCGTTCATTCAACCCCCAGCCTATATGCGATACCGCGTAGGCTCTCGGATCATTGTAGGACTCCATGAACTCGCGCAACTCAGTGGCATCTTCAGCACCATTGATAGCGGTAACCCAACCCTTCTCAATGACAAATTCGACCGGGGTTTTCAGTATTCTTTTTTGAGGGAACACGATATCGCCAGCAGCCATAACGACCCGTCCGTTAACGCCTTTCGGCAGAGGCATTGTCGCGACAAATCCTCCTGGCCAATGGTCCCAACGGCCCGGTTGATCCGTGTAACCATACTCATCGAGAATCGATCTCCCACCGAGCTCATAAATAACGTCTGTACCCACAGAGTTTACAAACCGTAGTTTACGTCCCACTTCGAGCCGGCGCGCGCCGGCTTCGACCCGAGCACGTAACCCGTCTTGTGGTTCTAAGCGTTGCAGAATCTCGATTGGCTCTACGATTAAAAGGATACGGGTACCCGCATCCTGCATTTGGATTTGCTCAGGAGAAAAAAGCAGCAACATATGGTCGATGACGATATCGGCATCCTTACACTTCTCTATCGCGGCGGGGTGTTTCGATAAATTGTTTTGTCCAATATTTGACATACGTGCACTAGGATCAGCCGCATCTTCAGCCGGTATATTTAAGTCTTCCACATCGGCACCCAGGTCCGTTGCAGCTGCGACCGAAGCCAGTGCGTAATCGCGTAACTGGTCTCCTTCGGAAAGCACGACGACCCGCTGCCCACGTCCGATCTTGCAACGTTCGAAGTTACCGCGAAATAATTTTAATAGGGCACCATCTACATTTGCTTTTGCCATCACTTAACTCCTTTACTTGCGCTCCACCGCTTAGGGAGCCTCCAGCCTAGTTGGCCACGCGGCGCTCCGGAACCGTATAATACCCCTATTAGTGCTTTGGGAGCAGTAAAATGACTGTGATGCAGGTTGGGAACGTTAAGATTAACGTCCGTCAGTGGGGTCGCGGAGAAACTGTATTTTTAGTCCACGGCCTTGGCGCCTGCAGCAGTCTTTGGATACACCAAATTCCAACCTTAATCCCGCGGTATAACGTTGTTGCCATTGATTTGCGTGGGTTTGGACGCTCTGATAAACCACAGGTTCGCGATGCTTACAGTATCGAACTGATGGCCAATGACGTTATTGGCGTTTGCGAGGTGCTAAATATTTCGTCCATCCACTACCTTGGTGTCTCAATGGGCGGGTTTATCGGGCAGATGGTTGCGCTGAAAGCGCCCGAACTGTGTCGTTCTCTAATCCTCGGACATACAGCCTGCGAATTTGGAATTCCGTCGGAAATACTCGAGTCGAGGATGGCTGCGCTCGATTCGACCTCTATGGACGAATACGCAAAACTCGTAGCGACGCAAGCTCTTGCGCAACCGCCGGATCCCGTTATCGAAGAATGGCTATGTGAAATGATCGCGAACAACGATCTTACGGCCTATAAACATGTTTTAGCTGGCGCACTGGCGGAATTCGATGTCCGCGAGAGCATTAAATCAATACAGCAACCTACACTCGTGATTTCTGGCAGCGACGATCGCGTTATTCCTCCAGAAAATGGTGCGATACTTCACAAACAAATACCCAACAGTGAATACGTTTTAATCGATGGAGTTGGACATATTGGCTATGCCGAAAATCCGACAGTTTTTAATCAGCATATCAATACCTTTCTCATGCAACAATAATCGCAATTTAGCAATCAATTGATTAAGGAAATGCTACCTCACACGCGGATGTAAAATCCTCCCCGAACGACATTTCCAGCACACCAGCTACGACATTACGAAGGAGACTAATATGGCATTCACCGAACAAGATCTACTCAATAGCGACCGGCAGGAGCAGCTAGCCATCACCCGGAAAGCCTTATCGACTGCCCGACATTTACCTGGTTGGATGTACACTTCTGATGAAATTTACACGCTTGAGATAGAGCGAATCTTCATGAAATCATGGTTGTGTATCGGTCGTATTGAAGAGTATGAGAACCCGGGTGATTATCATGCATTACGAATAGCTGGCGAACCAATTCTTGTATGTCGCAATCAAGATGGAAAGCTAAATGCATTTAATAATGTGTGTAAGCATCGTGGCGTAGAGGTTGCGCAGGGTCAAGGGAACATCCGCGAGTTTATGTGCCCTTATCATGGGTGGCTTTACGGGCTTGACGGAAAACTTATTGGCGCTCCTCTAACCAAAGAAGTAGAAAACTATGACTTCAAACAGTGTCAACTCCCTCAAATCAAAATAGATACGTGGGCTGGCTACGTATTCATAAATTTTGACCCCGCATGTCAAAGCCTCACCGATTATCTCGACGAGGATGAAGTGAGGGACTTCACAGCGTTTCTTCAACCAGAATCCACGCGCACCTCAGATAAATTCGTATTTGAATTACCATGTAACTGGAAATTCGTACCTGAAAATCTCATGGACATGTACCATGTTGGCGTCATCCACGGTTCTTCTTTTGGCGCACACTTCCCAGTACACAACTTCAAATATAACCTGCGGAAACATGGATTCAATGCGAAGTATGAAAGTTTTACGATGGCACCAGACGGTGTCACTTTGTTCGATACGATGCCTTGGTTGAAAGGAAAAGTTGATCAAACTTTCGCTTGCTCCACGTGGATTAGACCGACTATGAACATATTTGGGCGCCACGATTTGATCCAACCATGGGTCGCACTACCATTGGGTCCAGAATCAACACAAATCACCATATATACACAACTTCCAAATGAATTTTTCGACACCCCAGGGTTTAAAGAAAAAAATCAAGTCTATGTAGACTTCATTCGATTGGTGGCTGAGGAGGATCGTGGCATGATGGAGTCTCTACAAAATGCTGCTAATTCGCGGGCTTTCTCACCGGGACCAACAGTAAAGCTTGAACGTGCTATACACCATCTACTGAACTATTGGCTCGATTCGCTGTTTGGGCATGATACCGAGTCCGCCGTTACACGAAGGGCAGATGGAGCTAAGGCATTAGCTGAAATGACTAAGTCCGCCGCCGCCTCCGCCGCCTCGTAGCTTTTGCTGGTCAAGGACCGTTCATGCCCGTCACACGGAAACGCTCGCATGGAACTGGAACTGGAACTGGAACTGGAACTGGAACTGCAGGAATCGTATCTGAGGAGAGAGCATTCTAGTACTCCGGCACAGCTGATTCGCAATAACGTCAGTTTTAAATCTTATTATATTTCGCACCCTGATCGAGCGATTTACTTTGGATGTTGGTCCAATACGCCTACTCTAACCAACCCTCATATAAATTATAAATGAACAAGATCTCGACCGAACTCGTACGTCCATTTGCCGGCCTCAGACCGACCCACGGTCGTGCACATGAAATTGCAGCTCCACCTTATGACATCGTTACCAGTGAGGAGG
>CAYFFH010000275.1:0-4572 GCA_964342175.1 uncultured Enterobacteriaceae bacterium
TATCGACTTACTGCCCGGTCCCGATGCAATTGCCTCAAAATACAAACTAAGAGGCTCCCCGGTCTCGACATCTCGCCCGTTGGGATAACCCGCCCGTTTCATCAGAATTTTCGCCTCATCGATCGATTTACGCGTAGCTCGATCCCCTGACCAATCATAAACATACGGATTAATACCCGTCGCACCATCTACCTGCCCAAAGATCCCGGGAGGTATCGGTCCCTGAGCCGGGAGACCCCGACCATTAGCAAAGATCGAGATAAGCTCCTCATAGTCCACCGCAATGGAAATCGCCCTACGCAATAACCTTGCGCGTTCAGAAGCCCCACCGACAATTTTGTCGATCATGTTAAACCCTATATAGGAAGTAGACGCTCGCACCGCTGTAGCTAACCGTATATTCCGGTCACGCATTCCTTGTGTTAGCTCTGCTTCACCCTCCGTTGAAAACTTGATAGCTTGATCAAAACTATCCGACACAATTCCGGAACTATCGTAGAACCCTTGTAGAAACTTCGTCCACGCTGGGATCGCCTCTTTCTCAAGACTATAGTATGCAACATCAATAAACGGCATAGTCTGCTCGGCGCTCGCGAGCCACCCAGCCACTTCGTCCTCTGGCATACCGCGCGAAGGATAGGCCTCTCCACGGAAATTCGGATTGCGCTGCATTACCATCCGTCGATTAGGATTGTTTTCGGTCAGCATGTAGGGACCTGTACCTACCGGGTACCAATCAAGGGTTATATTTCTATCTTTCATGCCTGCTTGTGCGTAGAACTGATCGGCTTCCCAAGGCATCGGGGAAAAAAACGGCATAGCTAGCCAGTACACAAATTGCGGATATTTTTCTTTTAATCGAATTTCAAATCGATAGCGATCAAGGACATTAACCCCCGATAAATCGAACTCACGCAGGTCGATAAATCCGCGATCGTCAACCGTCGCCTGTTTCAGCTCACGCTGCAACTCATTTAAACCAATGATATAACGACCCATGAAGCCGGCAATCGGTGAATGTATGCGCGGATGAGCTAACCGCTTCATCTGATATACATAATCATGCGCTGTTAACTCTCGGGTACCGGTATCGCGAAAATCTGCCAGCGTACGATAATCCTGAAGCTCCTTTGCACTCAACCCGTGATATCGCAATTCACCGTTTTTTCCTTTGGCAAACGCCGGGTGTGGTTGGTATAAAATTTCTGGCTGAATCTCAATTCGATAGACGACTGAGTCTATCTCCCCGACCTCTGCTTTGCTGGAAAGGGGGTTTCCACTACTGTCACGATATTCCGGCTCTGGTACAGCGGTTGCAGTAAGCGGAGTTAGTTCATACGGTCGTTTAAGAAAATGATACTGTACCAGTGGTTCATAGATCTGAGCATTGAATTGTGCTTCGTTCTCACTATATGACGATACTGGGTCCAGGTGCTTTGGACGTTCTGTAAAAGAGCCATAAAATATCGATTTATTGTCATGGGACCTTGGGTAAGGATTATTCCATACGCCGTCACCGCACGAACACAAGAACATGCCGGAAATACCGATCAAAACTAATCTGGTGACTTGGTTTATGTGCATGATGAACTTAGGATTATAAACTCCGGCCGTAGGCTGTACACTCGCACTATACTGAGAATTCCAGCTGTTATATTTGGAGAGTCAACTAATGGGTATTCTGGAAGGCAAAAGAGCTTTGATCGTTGGGGTTGCAAGTAATAAATCAATTGCCTGGGGTGTTGCTCGAGCAATGCGACGTGAGGGTGCAGATTTGGCATTCACCTATCAGACAGAACGACTTCGTTCACGAGTAGAAAATTTTGCGGCTGAGTGTAATTCAGAGATAGCGATCCCATGCGATGTTGAAAGTGATGAAGAGATCCAAAATGTCTTCAGTTATCTGGACGAGCACTGGGGACACTTAGATATTTTGATCCATTCGGTAGCATACGCACCACGTGAATCATTACGGGGTGAATATCTTGACTCTGTGACTCGTGAAGGTTTTCGCATCGCACATGAAATTAGCTCATACAGTTTCGCGGCACTCGGAAAGGTAGCACAACCGCTCATGCAAGGCCGAGCCGGAGCAATGTTAACCTTAAGCTACCTCGGCGCGAACCGAACGATGCCAAGCTATAACGTCATGGGGTTAGCCAAGGCAAGTCTTGAGGCTAATGTCCGGTATATGGCCGAAGGCATGGGCCCAAAAGGAATCAGGGTCAATGCAATCTCGGCCGGCCCGATCCGTACACTTGCCGCTTCAGGGGTAAAAGACCTAAGAAACTTCCTCGGTTACGTAGCGAAGACGTCACCGCTTCGGCGCAATGTCACAACTGAAGAAGTAGGAAACGCTGCTGCATTTTTGTGCTCCGATTTGGCCTCCGCCATCACTGGTGAAATTACCTATGTCGATTGCGGCTTCAATATTATGGGGATCGCCGGAACCTAGGTAGCCCGGCAACTCTTCAATGATTGTTTACAAACGGTCCGGGAACGATTCAATGTTACTATCTGATTTCAGCAAGGCTACGAAATCTATCCAATCTGTGGTCGTCCTGGTT
This sequence comes from uncultured Enterobacteriaceae bacterium, assembly GCA_964342175.1. Taxonomy (GTDB): domain Bacteria; phylum Pseudomonadota; class Gammaproteobacteria; genus UBA11873. The sequence continues at coordinate 2,568 of CAYFFH010000275.1, forward strand.
GCGGCAACGCCTCGACGCAGCTCGTTGATGTCACTAGTGTTTAGCTGTTCGGCGAGCGGCATAACAACGTTCGATACGCCAACAATCCCATAATCACCTGTGCCAATTGGAACCCCGATGTATACCACCTCATCTGGCTTTCCCGGTTCAGCACTAAAGGCTGCACGTAACATCGCTCGATTTATTTTCGCCGAGTCCCGAGTCGCACCAGTAACTTTTTCCCATTTTAAATCAGCCGAACCTAACACCGACTCAAGATCCTCGTCGTTATTCAAGCGTTCAACCAGGTCCTTACCTGCAGTGTGAACCGCCTCACGTGCTGCTATATCGATCAAGTCTTGCGTAGCCGCGGCAAGCACGTCATCAACTCGTGGCAGCGAGCTATCGATATGTTCGACCACCCTCACAACAATAATTTTCTGTGTGTTACTTAATTCAATCGGCTCGCTATTAAGACCCTCGGTCAAAACCTCCGTCGCGAATGTAGCTGTCGCTACCTTTGTTGAAAACCTCGTCACGAGTTGGGAACGCGTGAGCAATTCAGTTGTCTTCACTGACAAACCCAACATAGTAGCAGCACCATCAAGGGAATTAGGTTGCTCGTATACCAGCTCAGACAGTTGTTCTGCTTGTTCGAAAAATACCGCCTCAGCCTGATCCCGCCGATAGACTGCTTCTATTTCTGCACGCACATCTCCATAGTCCTTCGTCCCGCTTGGTTTAATTTCTTTCAATCGTATGATGTGAAACCCAAAATCAGTCCGAATCGGTTGACTGATCTCGTGCTCAGACATCGCGAATACCGTTTCTTCAAACTCTGGAGCCATGATCCCACGTTCAAAAAACCCCGTTTCACCTCCACTCGATCGCGAGCCAAGATCATCTGAATTCTCTTTGGCGATATCTTCGAAGCTGTCGGTATTCAACGTAAGCTCATGTAACCCCTCAACCCTTTCGCGGGCCGCTTCGACTTCACTCTCCGTAGCACTGCGGCTGACCGTGACTAAGATATGATTAACATTTCGTTGCTCTTGTACGGTGTAGTTATCCTGGTTTGCTTCGTAATAAGCCTTTAAAGTGTCCTCATCAACAAAAACATCAGCCATCAACGATTCAATTGATAGTTCCAAAAACGCTAGGGATACTTGCTCTTCAATTCGATACCGTTCCGCGTTTTCGGCAAAATATGCTTCAATTTCAGTACGGCTTGGAGCAAGCCCATTGCGGAATGCTTCTATACCCAGTATCGCGAATCCCGTGTCTCGTGTTTGCTGGCGATATTGCTCGAGTCGCTGCAACTCTTCAGTGGTAGTAATTGCGCTTGCACCGATGCCAGCTCGGAGCTGATTGATCACAAGATCTTTACGCACTCGATGCTCAAACCCAAGCTCAGAAAATCCGAGGGCTCGGACCATTTGCTGATAAAAGTCCCGAGAAAAAACGCCGTCCTGTTGAAACTGAGGCGAGGTGCGTATGTGGTTAGCCGTCTGGTTGTCAGATATTCGCAAGTTAGCCTTGTCGGCGGTTTGAAGAAGCAGGCGCTTAGATACAACGAAATCCAATGCTGCAAGTTTTACCTCACCGTCAGCCCACTCGTCGGGGTCGAACCTTTCCCCCAGCATAGCTTGCGCGCGTCGCCGCATTTGCTGAAACGATCGCTGATATTCTTCTAGACCAACCTCTTCACCATTAACCTCGGCCACGACAACAGTACTTCGTGCCTCGAGATACTCCTGCACCCCAAAAAGTGCAAAGGTTAGGCATATAAAAAAAACGATTACACCTACGACCAAACCCTGAGAACGATCGCGAATCAGCTGCAGCATTTGTCAAATGTCCTCGCCTCTGCGAATTTATCGTAGGGCAGCAACGAAATTATATTTTGCCTGTTTGAAAACCGTACGAACTCGCACCTGAGGCGGTGCGCTTCTTTATTGCTCTCGGAGTGTGTGGCGGAGTGGACGGGACTCGAACCCGCGACCCCCGGCGTGACAGGCCGGTATTC
>CAYFFH010000276.1:0-4570 GCA_964342175.1 uncultured Enterobacteriaceae bacterium
GGTGACAGGCTTCGGTATCGCATAGGTCGATGAAAGTACGTCAGAAACGGAATTCGATTGCACCATATTTCCGATTCCGAAAGCAGCTATCATTCCAAATAGTGCAAATGCACTGGCGAGCCACTTCCATTTTCCACTTAGTCCGTTCTTGATGTAATACATTGGCCCACCGACGTATTGGCCCTGGCAGTCGACCTGTCGATATTTCAGACTTAAAACTGCTTCACTGTACTTAGTTGCCATTCCCGTCAACGCAATGACCCACATCCAGAAGAGCGCGCCCGGACCGCCGAAGTAAATGGCAGTTGCGACGCCGGCGATATTGCCCGTACCAATGGTCGCAGAGAGCGCCGTCATAAGTGCTTGGAGCGGAGTGATTTCGCCTGGAGTACCTGCTTTTCCCGGTCGCCACAGCAGTCGGATCGCGTAGGCTAAATAACGCCATGGCAGCAGCTTTAGGCCGAGCGATAAATAAATTCCAACTAGGGCTAGCAGCGGAATTAATATGTATTCGCTCCACACATAACGGACAAGTGAATTGAGTAATGTTTCTACCATGAGCATATTCAATCTCTTGCCGCGGTAGCTGGGTTTTTGTTTCGACCAAAACGCTGGGTTAAAATTAAAGTGTTATCGCGCTGGGAAAAGTCTAGGCGCTTTAGGAAACTCATGCCGAGCAGGATCTGATTACCTGGTAAATTCGGAACTATTGTAGCGGCGACATCTATTTCTTCGATGTCTCCAACCACCAAACTATCTATGCGAGTAGTATAAGCTAGAGTGACGCCATTTGCCGTTATTACCCGTTGTTTTTGCCCCCGGTGTAGCCCGATACGTTCAGCGGTGGGTCCGGGAATGGACACAGAAGTTGCGCCGGTGTCTACGATAAATTCCGCTGCAATCCGATTAATCGCCCCGTTGAAAACGTAGTGTCCATTTGAATTGCGGTGGAGAATTATCGACATCTGCTCATCGTCGGTTGATAATGAGGCTGGGCTGCGATTTGGATTTTGCTGCCGGTCAATCGCTTTACCGAACAGTACTGTCATGAGCGCAAGCACTAATACGCTTGCTAATAAAAACATCCCTGCACCAAGTCGCTTGATAGAGCTCATCGGCTGAAATTGCTCATTCGAAAGGAGAACGAGGCATTCAGACGCAACCAGCAAAGTGTTACGTGTCGTTTTTGACTCGTCAGTGGTAGTCTATCCAGCCGCCATTTGAATACAAATCGACGTGCCATAACTAACTTAATCATAAAGAAAATACCGCCGTACACCCATGGATACTCATGTATTAAGCGAAATTATATGCTGCCCAGTCGACCCGACGAAATTGGTTCCAAGTTTGACTGAAGACGTGCTCTCGGGGCTGTTTGCCGCCAACAAACGTTTACCCCCTAAGTATTTTTATGACGACCATGGTTCGGAATTGTTCGATCAAATTTGTGACGAGCCAGAGTACTATCCAACGCGCATAGAGGACGCGCTACTAGAAAGTTCGGCACGAGATATCGTGGCGAGGGTAAAACCGGACCGAATCATTGAATTCGGCAGTGGTATGTCGCGAAAAATACGTCATTTGCTCAGCGCATGTTCAGAACTCGAATACTATCCGACATACATCCCATTCGATGTGTGCGACGAAGTCATGATCAAAAGTGGGAGGGACCTAGCAGAGAAATTCGCGTGGTTGGATGTTGCCCCATTGTCTGGTGATTACACTGCCGGCTTGGGAAATCTTCCTATGAAGGGGGAACGCAATTTAGTGATGTTTTTGGGGGGGACGATTGGCAACTTCACCGAAGAGCAAGCAGTGATGTTCCTAACCGAAATCTTCGAGGTGATGGGCCCCACCGATCGATTATTACTTGGCGCTGATCGCGTAAAAGATCCGAATATTTTGCATGCTGCCTATAATGATGTTGCCGGTGTAACTGCGGCCTTTAACCTCAACTTGCTGGAGGTATTGAATCGTGAGCTCGGCGCAAACTTCGACCGTGCAAATTTTCAGCACTATGCTTTTTATAATCCGACCAAAAATCAGATCGAAATGCATATTATGTGCATGCACGACCAGGAAGTTCGGTTTGATGTGCTTCGACGGTCGCTGCGCTTTAAAGAGGGTGACGCAATATGTACCGAAATTAGTCGCAAGTTCACACGCAAAAAATTGGAAGATATGCTGCGCCAAGCGGGGTTTAAAATTTGTGCTCATTATGAATCCCATGGGCACCCTTTCTCTCTAGTTCTAGCGGCTCAGCCTTAGGTGAGTCTTCACATGGAGCGCACGCGCATTACGCTAGAATCTTCGGGTTGGTTTAATGGGGTGCAGCAGATTCAATCACCAAATTTCGACTCGCGCCCAGATGGTAGCAACGTAGAACTGGTTGTTATTCACGCGATCAGCCTGCCTCCTGGGGAGTTCGGTGGGGGTGATATCGATCGACTGTTTAAAAACTGCCTAGATCCGACAAAACATTCCTACTTTGAAGCGATTCATGAACTAAAAGTTTCTGCCCATTTATTGATCGAGCGAACTGGTGTTTTGAAGCAGTTTGTATCGACAACCCATCGCGCGTGGCATAGTGGCGACTCTACATTTGCTGGACGCAATGCCTGTAACGATTTTTCTGTAGGAATCGAGCTCGAAGGATGTGATGATGTACCGTTTAGTAGTGAGCAATACGCTGCATTGACAGATGTTCTGGCTGAATTATGCGTAAATTATCCAGGTGTTAGCCCAGCAGGAATTGTTGGACACTGTGATATTGCACCGGGCCGTAAGACAGATCCGGGCCCTCTTTTTGATTGGCCTATGATGAGAACTCTTTTGCAAGATAAACTCCAGCGAGACACCGGGAGTTCGTTAGGTTGATCCTGCTGCTCCCGCTTCTTTGCAGCGTGTCTCACTCTACGAATGTGCGCTTCGGGGTTCTGAGACCAGAGGAAGGTAGTCCGTCTCGAAAAAATAGACTCGCAAGGGTTTTAGTTTACGTAGATTTATCGGAAAGAACTTACCAATAGTGTTAATTTCCCTGCCCCATGCAGTATTTGCTTGCTCTCTTGATGATATTGTAATTAACTGAACACGGAATCAGGTGCGGCGATGAATTCTATTGCTGCTAAACGTCTCAGACCGTCCGACGCTGCGATGATAACACTACCGAGGTCGTACCAGTCGCCGAGGACATGACGTTCCCGCATATGGCCATCTGGAGTACTAAATTGGTGTGAAGCTGGTCGGTGAGTGTGGCCGTGGATGAGCCTGTCGACCTTGGACTTCTGCATAATTTTTTCTACTGTGATTTGTTCGACATCCATGATGAACTCATCTTTTTCGAGCATTGACGCACGAGTATCGTTTCGAGTGTTCTCCGCGATTTGTCGGCGTTCGTCCAGCGGTCTAGCGAGAAACGACTTTTGATTGGTTGGGTCACGAACGTATTTCCGAAACGTTTGATATTCGACATCTTTCGTGCAAAGCAAATCGCCGTGGGTTAATAGGGTTGGGACACCAAATAAATCGATTGTGTGCCAATCCGGTAGCAGGCTAGCGCCGGTCGCCGTTGCAAAATCAAGGCCAAACAGAAAATCTCGATTCCCCCTCATGACGAAAAGTTGTGTGCCTGTATTAGTGAAGCGCCTTAGCGCATCGATTATCTGTGGATGAGGCTCGGAGTCGTCGTCGTCACCTAGCCAGATTTCGAATACATCACCCAGAAGGTAGAGTGCCTCGGCGCTTTTTGCGGTCCGGATTAAGAATGACTCAAATAGAGCGATCTTGTCTGGAATTTCGCTACTTAGATGGATATCGGAAGCAAAAACGTGCGCCACGGTTGGCTGCCTCAACTATTCACGTTCAACCGTAGCGCTTACGATCTCAATTGTATCCGTGGGAACGTCACGCATTGAGCCGCTTGAACCGGTTGGTACCTTTTTTATTGCGTTAACGGTATCCATGCCATCGATCACGCGTCCGAATACACAGTATCCCCATTCATCAGGCGACGGGCTCTTGTGATCTAGGAAGTGGTTATCTTTTACGTTGACAAAAAATTGTGCAGTTGCTGAATGGGGATCGTTGGTTCGCGCCATCGCCACAGTGCCAACTAGGTTGCTCAACCCATTATCCGCTTCGTTTTTGATCGGCGAACGGGTTTGCTTGCTATTCATCTCTGAATCGAGGCCGCCACCCTGAATCATGAATCCATCGATCACGCGGTGAAATATGGTACCGGCATAAAAATCATCGTCAATATATTGAACAAAGTTGGCAACTGTCTGTGGCGCCTTTTCATCCTCGAGTTCCAGAGTAAGATTACCCATAGTTGTGCTAAATTTTATTCGGGTCGAAGTCATAATATTTTCTATCCAGTACGATTCATTTGTAGACAATGGTGACCTCACGGGTGACGCAGCGCAAGCTCTAGCGTCGGATCATATAATTGACCCGAATATGGGTCCTGCGTATTATCGCCAACTCTCGCCGCGACCCGCATCGTCAGCCACTTTTTCGGGGCATAGCGCAGTCTGGTAGCGCACCTGCTTTGGGAGCAGGGGGTCGGGGG
>CAYFFH010000277.1:0-4562 GCA_964342175.1 uncultured Enterobacteriaceae bacterium
GTTAAAGCTTTAGCCCAGTTACGTCCAACATTTAGAATTTATGGGTCATGTTATCCTGATGTTGATTATCGGATAGACACCAGCCCTAAAGTTAGTATTAGCCCAAAAAGAATTCCACACTAACGCTAAATTTTTCCATCCAATCCTAGTTGGAAGTATTTGTGTGTCAATTTATCTTGGTTCTCCAGCAACCAATCGATCGATGGTTCGTTATTCATGGCCTTATGAATGGCCTTCGCTGTTGCTTCCCTATGGATATCGAACAATATCTTGTGATCTAAATGCTCATCGTCGGCTACCGACGGATTTAACCAAACCGAAACAATGATCCCAATATCGTTGGCTTTTTCTTTTGGAATATCACCGACCCGAACCGAGTCGAGCACCGCATTAGCAATAGCTGCTTGTACAGTTCCCATTAAGATATTGGTATAGCGGCTTTTCTTAACAGTGACCTTGCTCACCATCAAAGTAGCGGGACGAACCATAATATCTGTATTGAGTATTGCAAGGACTCGCGAGTGACCTTTTACCTGGTCACCAAGCAATGTCCCAAATGCGACACCCATTGGGCCATCCATTTCCCCTATAGCAACTTCAGGCTCGGCCGCAGTACCTGGGGGACCACCTGCGACTAGACACTCCCCTACACGCATTATAATTTTTTCACTCATGAATTATCCGATCTCTCATTTACACTACACCCGCTAATATTAACAGCCCACGTTAGGGTTCGTCGCGCAAATAATTTATTAATTACTAACAACGGCTAACCCTATAGCATTGAACAAAATACTATAAGAATCAGGAGGATCCTTGATAAGAATATGCTGAATAACTACATGCAAGAGCTCGTCACTAACCACTTAGCCGAAAGAACCCGCATACTTGAGACACAGAAGTCTCTACGTAGCTGGATTCTCGTGAAGAACGCTGGCGTCATACAACTCCTTTATCTTGTTCTCGCTATAACCAAGCATTCTGGTTAACACCTCGACATTGTGCTCGCCAAGATGTGCAGTCTCTAAAGGAATATTATGCGGATAGTCGGAAAACCGAAGGGGCATCCCGGGTATGTCAACCTCACCAAACTTTGGATCTGTAACTGTCCTAACTGTCCCACGCTCTCTTAGGTGCGGCTCACTGACCGTCTCTGCTATGCTCAACACTGGAGCGCACGGCACACGCTGTGCTTGGAGAGCTTTCAGAATCTCATCATCTGATGATTTAGTGTCAATCCAATCCTGTATTATTTCATTAACTTCGTCCTGATGATCGAGGCGTTTTGCATTTGTACTATAGCGTTCTTCATCGAATAACTCAGGACGTTCAATAGCAACACACACCTGCTTCCACTGCGGCTCGAGAGCAATAATAAACAAATAATGCTCTACACCCTTGAATAACCCTAACGGGCATACGGCGTAATGATGCAGACCTGATCTGGTAGGTTCGATTTCTCCACCGCTTGCACTGTAAACCTGCACATTCAACTCATGACTATGGTAGTAGGAATCAAGCAACGAAATATCTAGGTACTGACCTTTCCCCGAGCGTTCACGATGCAATAGAGCAAACCCAATCGCACACGCTGCATGCACACCGGTATTAACATCACCAAGTCCAAGTAGTGGGAAATACGGAGGGCCATCAGATTCCCCAATCATGGCGGTCACCCCGGCGTAGGCTTGTGCTATGTAATCGAATCCTGGTTGCTGTGAAAGTGGACCTTCTTGGCCGAAAGCAGATAGAGAGCACATTACGGCGCGCGGATTTATAATTTTTACTCGATCCCATCCTATACCAAGTCGATTTGCTGCGCCCGGCGCAAAATTCTCCATCACGACATCAACCTGTGCGATTAATCCATCAAGAATCTCACGTCCTGCATCTGTCTTACCATCAACACAAATGGATTTTTTCCCGCGATTTTGCTGAAGAAAATAACCACTGCGCCCATCTCTAATCATTGGTAATCCACGCGATACGTCGCCGGCTGGCGGGAACTCGACTTTTATCACTTCAGCACCCATTTCAACCATCAGTCGAGTTGCGGACGGGCCTGCTAAAACGTGAGTAAAATCTAGGACTTTATATCCAGTAAGAATGTGTTCGGGTAAGGACATGTGATTTTTGGAAGGAGGTACGGAGATGTCTAACTCCGTTGGATACCTGGGCGAATGAGTTCACGGCGTCCCGTTCGTTCATATTTTTGTGCGGGCGTATTCTCAATAACTGCCAGTTCCGGTGCCTTGAAAGCCAGATTTTTATGAGCGGAGCACACGTCGCCGTAAGTCGTCGAACGTTGCCGTGGAATCCGTCCGGCTGACTCGATCATTGTCACCATTGTCTCGGGCGACGTTTCTTGGCCATGTGCAGCACCTGCTGCGCGGGTGATACTTTCGTTCATGAGCGTACCACCAAGGTCATTTACACCTGCATTAAGACATGCGAGCACACCTGAGTGTCCCATTTTTACCCAAGACGCCTGTACATTTGTAATGTGCGGATTCAAGGCCAAGCGAGAAACAGCATGCATTAGAACCGATTCACGGAAAGTCGGTCCTTTACGCGCACGGCCCTTTAGGTATATCGGTGCCTCCATATGCACAAAAGGTAGCGGCACAAATTCAGTAAACCCACCGGTCTCTTTCTGTAAAGCACGAATATTTAACAGATGCCGGGCCCAATTATGTGGTTGATCTATATGGCCATACATGATGGTCGCAGTCGTATTGAAACCAACCTCGTGTGCTACACGCATCACCGACAACCATTGCGAGGTATTAATCTTGTCCGGACACAAAACCTCCCTGACCTCGTCGTCCAGAATCTCTGCAGCCGTACCCGGTAACGTATCAAGTCCCGCAGCTTTAAGTTCAATTAGGTACTTTTCAAGGGACAAGCCTACAGTCTGCGCACCTTGCCACACCTCGAGTGGAGAAAATGCATGTATATGCATTTCTGGCACCGCCGCTTTAACAGTTTCCACAATCGATAGATACGTTTGTCCTGTGTACTGTGGGTGAATACCCCCTTGCATACAAACTTCCGTTGCACCCCGATCCCACGCCTCTCTTACGCGCCGTTGTATCTCATCTTTGCTTAAATCATATGGCTTTCCACGTAAATTTTCACTCAGTTTCCCTTTGGAAAAAGCGCAGAATTGACATTTAAAATAGCAAACATTCGTGTAATTTATATTGCGATTAACGACATATGTTACTTCATCGCCATTATAGGCAAACCGCAATTGATCGGCCGCCTGGCAGACTGCTGAAAAATCATCACCACGCGCGTTGAACAATCGCTCGACTTCGTTTTGTTCCAAATCAATGCCTGCCTCGGCACGATCAATGATTGTTTTAACATCAGGGGAAACTAACTTCGGTGAATTCCTCACCGACTGGATAATAGCATCAGGAGGTATTTCAGCATCACCTGGACTCCAAGAGTCGATCCGCGGGAAACCGGCACCGTCAATCAACTTTAGAATCGGAGTTTGGAATTTCTCATCTACCCATTGAATGCGCTCGAGTGCATACCTCGGATATACCGTGAGCCGCTCGTGAAGGTATTTCCCTGCGGTTGCTGTCTCCTTTGCAAGTAGATCTAGTTCCGGCCACGGAGCTTCTGGATTTACAAAATCCGGCGTCACTGGTGACACACCACCCCAATCATTAATACCTGCTTTAATAAGCTTAGATAAAACACCGGGACTCAAGTTTGGCGGTGCCTGAATGCTCATTTCGGATCCAAACAATAACCTAGCTACCGCGATCGTCCAAACCATCTCTTCGATGTCTGGCTCCGGCGCACCGACCATTTTAGTTCCGATCTTCGCCCTAAAATTCTGGATAATTATCTCTTGAATATGCCCATACGTTTCATGCAGATCTCGAATAGCTAGCAGCGATTCGACTCTTTCGCGACGCGTCTCGCCAATCCCTATAAGAATTCCTGTTGTGAAGGGGATGCTTGCACGTCCGGCATCGGCCAAAGTTTGCAGCCTAACCTTGGGATCTTTATCTGGAGATCCATAATGCGGCATACCTTTTTTCGTTAGCCGTTCTGCTACCGACTCAAGCATAATGCCCATACTCGGCGCGACGCCCCGTAAACGTTCGATCTCGGATAATGTCAAAGTACCGGGGTTCAAATGTGGGAGTAGACCAGTTTTCTCGAACACCTCTTTGGCAACGTCGTGTAAGTAATCTGTAGTTGACGTGTAACCCATAGAGATCAACGCATCACGCGCCGTTTTATACCGCAACTCAGGTTTTTCACCCAAAGTAAATAGGACTTCTTTACAGCCCTGCTCCGCGGCATAACTAACCGTTTCAAGGACTTGATCGATCGCTATATAGGGCGTCGCTACTTTTTTGGGCGCCTGCGCAAACGTACAATAGTGGCAAACATCCCTACACAAATGAGTTAGCGGAATGAATACCTTTTTAGAATAAGTAATTAGGTTCCCGAAACCACGATCCCGCAAAGCCGATGCCGGAGTTAGAAAAGCAGCGCTACCTAACGTATCAGCCATTAGCGTCGCGTCCGCCGAT
>CAYFFH010000278.1:0-4549 GCA_964342175.1 uncultured Enterobacteriaceae bacterium
GTACCACTTCACCGCAGTCTGATAATCCTGTGGAACTCCTCTCCCCTCAAGGTACATCAAACCCAGATTTCGTTGGGCAGTTGGGTCCCCTTGTTCAGCAGCAAGGGTGTACCATTTCACCGCGATCTCGTAATCCTGAGAAACTCCTCTGCCCGAGTCATACATCACACCCAGACTGGCCTGAGCATTTGCGTCCCCTTGTTCAGCAGCAAGGGTGTACCACTTCACTGCAGTTTTATCGTCCTGAAGAACACCTTGTCCTTTTCGATACATCCAACCCAGATTGTACTGGCCATCGGTATACCCTTGTTCAGCGGCAAGGGTGTACCACTTCACTGCAGCCTGATAATCCTGTGGAACACCTTCTCCGCTTCCATACATCACACCCAGATTGTACTGAGCGCCTGCATGCCCTTGTTCAGCAGCAAGGGTGTACCACTTCGCCGCAGCCAGATGATCCTGAGGAACTCCGCCACCCTCAAGGTACATCACACCGAGCATAGCCTGGGCATCGGCATGCCCTTGTTCAGCGGCAAGGGTGTACCACTTCACTGCAGCCTGATAATCCTGTGGAACACCTTCCCCTTCGGAGTACATCCAACCCAGAAGGGTCTGAGCATGTAGATGTCCTTGTTCAGCAGCAAGGGTGTACCACTTCACTGCAGCCTGATAATCCTGTGGAACACCTTCTCCTTCGTAGTAAATTGAACCCAGCATGGCCTGGGCATATCCGTATCCTTGTTCAGCGAGAGGAGCCCATTGCTTGATAGCAGTTGCGTAATCTCCCTTATGGTATGCATCCACCCCTTTCTGGAAATCTGCACTCCAACACACTCCCGAACTTACCAGAAGCATAGTCAGACAAAGTGTGGTGAGAATCGGTTTCATCATTAATGGCTATTTACATCAGCTAACAATTCGTAGCGCCAAATAAGGCACAGCATTAAATATAACTATAGCCATCTCAAAAAATCCTATGCCCGCGTAATGGATGGCATCAAAGTTCTCGTTCGAGAGTTTGAACCATCTAGTGTGGATTCGAAACATCCAGTCGTGAGCAAACACAATTAACAAAAACCAAATTAACAATAAGGCAACGTTAATTAATAAACACCAACCCAGGACTTCTTGAACAAGCTCCATTACCACACGCGCCTCCTCGCTAAATCTTAAATAGCTATACGAAATGTAGGGGTCACGTCACTCAGGGGAATCGACTAAAAGATTCAGCGAGCTATCTGCACTCATCAATGGCTTCGATTTTGTAAAATTGAAATCGAAATTTTCGCCTACGAGAAAAAGGCGACGAGTCTATAAGTATCTGGATCATGCTTCTTTCCGTTACTCACTACTTTCTCGCCTCTAAATATTCTTAATTAACTGCTCATCCTCTTCATAAACGTCTAAGATAACAACAGCTCTCGCAAGACCGCGTTCCAAGCCTTTGCAAGATTGGTACGATTGTATCCCCCTCCTCCGAACGCCATTATTCGCCCCTTTGCATGATCGTTGGCAAGCGCTATCAGCTGTCTAGCCGCCAAGGCATGTGTTTTCTCCGAATACCGGAGGGATGCTAGCGAATCTCCCTCCAAGCCATCGGCTCCGCATTGAAATATGTAAAACTCGGGCCGATGTTTTTTGAAATGCCCTTCTACCTGCGGCCACACTTCTGCGAACTCATGATCTCCCGCACCCGGTAGCAATTCGATATTAAGCTTAGTCCCCCTGGCCGAGCCCTTCCCAACTTCGTCCGTTCGCCCGGTGCCTGGGTACAAAGTTTTCGAGTGTTGATGTACGTCTGCGAAGATCAGCTCGGGGTCGTTTTCAAAGGCATAAAACACCCCATCGCCATGGTGCACATCAATGTCCACATACCCAACCCGGCTTATGCCGTACTCACGCCTCAGTGCTTCAACCACTATTCCTAGGTCGTTAAAGACGCAGAATCCCGCTGCCCCGTCCCGAGCAGCATGGTGCAAGCCACCAATGGGTTGCAGTGTGTGGGCACAGTTACCCTCCATGATCTGTCTAAGCCCATCCAAAGCGGCTCCGACAACATGAGCCGATGCCTCATAAACTCCAGGGAAAACGGGGGTATCACCTCCATCTAGTACCCGAATACCGCGGCCTTCGGCTTGGAAGACATACTCAATGTAATCCGCGGTGTGAAACAACTCGAGTTCCTCCCGCGCCGCATCCCTTGAGTTACCCCTTACCGCACGCGACAACAAGCCTTGGGCTTCCGCCTCTGCCAAAAAGGCCGCTTGGCGATCGATCCCTAACGGATGTCCGTCCGGGAAACCGTAGGCGGCGAGGGCCCCGTCGGCATAAAGATTCACTGTTCGCGTCTCCTCCTTCGCACGGCCGATAGGGAGCATTGCGAACGGAATTCCCAATGCGGCCAGCAATAATGTAGTTCGACGTTTTGCGTCCATTTTGGGCTACGTTGACGTCACATCGAATGCGCGCCCTAAAATGCTTTTCATCTCAGCACCCAGTATATCTTTCCTCTAGAAAAAAGCTTTTGGCTAGGAACTTCTGCATTATGCCCCTGTTCTGCGACAAGCTAGAGTAAAGAATACGCCTAGAAACAAAAAAAAGGGAGCGAGACAGACAAGTACTCCCATACGCTCCTTTTTTACACTGGCGGAAAATCCAAGTGCTTGGAATCCTATAAAATCAGGCTTTCTTTCGAATTCGGCCCAATTTTATTGTCACGTCGGATATAGACCAGGTATCTCAAGCTGGGTCACAATAACTTTGGAGCGCTTACTTAGGTTACTCAAAAAGGAGAATGTCATGAGGAAAATTTTATTTACGATTCTATTCTGCCTATCCTCTAGTCTCGCGGCTACACCAGCAACGTATTTGTTCACTATCAATACCGAACAAGCAGCTGGGTACACCGAATGGCTACGCGGCAGCGCTAAGACAATTGCGACCGCCACTGGAGCCACTGAAACAGGCTTGTGTCTTCCGCGAGCTGGTGGGGTAACCGCAGAAGACGTGTACGTTTACCTGAACTACTCATCTATGTCAGCAGCGATGGCTGCGGATTTCACGCAAGCAGCAGTAGTGAATGAAATTCAAAAAAATTCAGCTCTACGAACAGTCGTTGCTCAGGATTTATGGGCAACGATTAAACCTTTTGCCACAAGCGGAAATACTGGACAGAAAAGTGTTGTTTCCGGCTTTTTTGCTAAAGCTAATGACGTCGGTCGCTACGTCACGATCGTAAAAAAAGCCGAAGCGGCGTATAAAAAAAACGGCTTTGGAGATATCGGTATTCAGGTCGCTATGCCGTCTACCGGTGATTACACTGGGCTAGTGTGGGTTATGCTCGCTGCGGAAAATGGATCTCGTCTGGGTGAGGCATGGGACGCACAGAGCTCTCGATGGGCTTCCCCCATAATAAAAAAAGCGCAGCGACTTCGAGAAATTGATCGAGGATTTCTTCTGGACTGCGAAGTTGTATTCGCAGCAGAATAGCGTCTCATGGAATAGGAGGCTCTTTTATTTCGAGCCTCCTATCTAGACTGTCGACACGTTAATTTTGCCTTATAGTAAGACTTTATCTGCTCTCAAGGATGAGAGAGGTGCATCTCGAAAGGGCCTTTTTCATCACTTATATTATTGCCCGCAGGCTGACTTCAAAACCCACTCAAGACTCGAATGAGGAGAAGGGTGGCGCCACTCATCAGAGGAACTTGCTTCCATAGTTTGACTCGACTCCCCTTGCCCCATCGAGCGACGATACGTCGTCCGTTGTAACGTTTTTATGCGGAGCATCTCACAGTCGGCGATTTCGTAGCTAATGGCGGACATATCTCCTCCAATTGGTTTCGCAAGGTCCGTCAACTTCCAATAATAAACAAACGCTCCCCTCTTCTTGATCCTCTCGTAGTCAATATGAAAGTCAGCATCGTGGCTTTCAGCGACCTTAGTCCACTCACCCCAACAAGTAGCCGAGAAAGATAATAACAGGATAAGCGTGAGGTTTTTCATGGCTTGCTTTACGATAACGTCCCTTAACCCTAACTCAGCATTGGCGATTAAGGAATAGTTATGAAGATTAGTACTGACGATATGGAAAAATATAAATACGACACATCAAAAATTAATTGGGAACCATTTATCACGCCTGGGTGTTTTTATAAACTCCTACATGTCGATGTTAAATCCGGAATCGCCGATATGCTTGTTAAATTCGCACCGAATAGCGAATGTATGCACCACAGACATGCGGCAACTACTACTACACTGGTACTTGAAGGCGAACTCATCGTTAGAGAGCAAATTGATGGCAAGGAAGTTCTGAAACCAAAACCTGCAGGGAGCTACTCGATTGGGGGAGTAGGAGAAGTACATATAGAAGGAAGCGGCGACAAGGAGGCGATAATTTTCTTTAGTATGCGGACAAACTCTGACGTCATTTATGAGTTACTGAATCCAGACCTGAGTATAAAAAGGGCCATCACGGTAGCTGATTTTGAACAAGATTGGATAGATAAATGGCCAGAAGAAGCTGTTGCCTAATAATTTTCTTCCA
>CAYFFH010000279.1:0-4524 GCA_964342175.1 uncultured Enterobacteriaceae bacterium
CTGGACTAGAATTAATGCAGTCTTTAAATTCCGGTCAGAAAACGAAAGCAACGCTTGACCCGAATAAAGTGCGTAATAACCAAATAGCAGCTGCCAACCAAGTCCACGGAATTCGACAGGTCACGGTAAATCGGGGACGCGATCCGTCCAGCTATGCGCTCATCGCTTTTGGCGGCGCTGGGGGTATGTTTGCTGCCGATGTCGCTGATTTTCTCGATATTACGACCGTTGTGTCCCCTCCTGATCCTGGTAATCTATCAGCCTTCGGACTGCACGTGTCCGATATTAAGCGTGATTATATGCGCACCCTCGTGCGTCAATGTTCGAGCGCAGACACAGACGAAATTGAGGCAGCATGGCGTGAGATCGAAAACCGAGGGCGCGATGAGATCGCGGCCGAGGGGATAGCTAAAGATAGAATTTTACTGACTCGTTCCGGCGATTTACGTTACGTCGGTGAAGGTCACGAAATCGAGGTCTCCGTACCCCCAGGAACGGATGGACCAGACGCGGTTGGTTTCTTATGGAAGGACTTCCATAGAGTCCATCAGGAAACGTTTGGCTTTCAATATGAAGGTGAGCAAGATGTCGAGCTGGTCAATCTGCGGGTACAGGCGGTAGGAAGTATCCATCGACCAAAGGTTGCAAAAATCCCGAAAGGTGGGGATACCGCTCCAACCAGTGAGCGCCCGGTCTATTGGCGTGGTGAGGGCTGGCGCGATTGTCCAATCTTCAACCGGTGTGAATTGGGTGCTGCTAGTGTACTCGAGGGGCCTGCAGTTATCGAAGAATATGGCTCGACCGTTGTTGTTCCGGCGGGTTGGTCATTGAAAGTGGATGTTTTTGGTAATTTGATTTTGGAGACAGGACCATGAGCGGAAGAACCGAAGGCCGGCTTGGTCCAGTAGAGCTCGAAGTAATAATCGGTACGATCCGCTCGGCCGAGCTGGAAATCGAAGCGGCGGTTGAACGCACCTCACGTTCGCCAATGATCCGAGATCAACACGACTATCGAGTTGCGCTATTCGATGCGCGTGGTCGTAAGCTTACTGGTCGCTCCTATTCTGCTTTAGTTGAGCCGGTTTTCGAATATTTCGGTGATAGTGAGATCGAACCCGGCGATGTGTTCTTCTGGAATGATCCATACAATAGTAGCGGCGGTATTGGTCACGTCCCCGATTTATGCACTACGATCCCGATCTTTCATGGCGACAGACTAATTGGATTTAGCCAAGTTTTCGGTCACCACGATGACGTTGGCGGATCTGTACCCGGTAGTCTGCCCGTGCATGCGACCGACATGTGGGCAGAAGGTTTAGTTGTGCCGCCGATCAAGCTCTACGAGCGAGGTATCGTCAACGCCGCCGCATTCAAAATCATTGAGCGTAACTCGCGCCTGCCTGAGCATTTGAAGGGAGATATCGACGCCGAGATCGGTGCCGCACGTCTTGGTTCTAAACGGCTATGTGATTTAGCCGAACGTTATGGTGCCGACGCACTCGACTTGGCATTTGATGCAATAATCGATAATTGTGCGGTAACGCTGCGCCGTGAACTACTGCCAAAGATTGCCGATGGCGTTTATCACTGGCAAGACTATATCGAAAATGATGGGGTAGACGAGCCAAGGCTACATGCATTACGTCTGACGATGACTAAAACACCAGAGAAAATCATTCTTGATTTCACTGGCACCGATCCTGAGGCTAAGGGGCCCATAAACTGGCCGATAGACTATGCCGACGGTAAGTTCGCCCGCAAATGGATGGCGCCAGTTTTGCGCTCGCTAGCTGACACTCCAGAGCGTGCTGCTGAGATCGATATGAACGAAGGTGTATTGGACGTGATAGAAATGAAATTTCCGGAGAAGGGTACGCTGGTGACGCCGAACTTCGGCAAGGCAACTGGGATGCGTTTTTTCATTCTCTTGAGATCGCTTGGCGTCTTTGCAGCCTGTCTTTCAAAGGCGACAGGTGGACGGATGCCGGCGGATCATGAAACGATCCGGATCTGGGGCTTGCACGGCGGCACGACAGGCCCTGGTTTCTTTTTATTCCGGGAAGTCCTAGGCGGTGGTGGCCCCGGTCGACCGTGGGCGGATGGTAGCGATGTTGTCCACGTCGTTCCCAATTCACGTAACTTACCTGCGGAGTTTTCCGAAACCCGCTATCCGGTCCTGATTGAGAAACTCGGCTTAGCAATTGATTCGTGCGGTGCGGGTCTGCGGCGTGGTGGTTGCGGCTACGATAAGCAAGTACGCGTTCTAGAGGATAGTCAGTTGTTATCGAATGCCGACCGCGCATTGATCAGTACCTATGGGGTGAACGGAGGGTTGCATGGCGGTACATATGGAATCAAAGTCGTCGATAACCATGGCGAGGAACTCGCCGTTGCAGGAATGGCGGACAATATTCCGGTGACTGCTGGATCGGTGGTGCGGATTGTTACGACCGGCGGTGGCGGTTGGGGGGATCCACTCGAACGAGAAGCGGATTGGGTACGCTATGACGTCGAGTGCGGACTCGTATCAGTTGAAGCCGCTGCCGCGGACTACGGTGTAGTCGTGGTGAACGAATCTGGTGTCGCGGTACTGGAAGAATCTGCGACTAATGCGCTGCGGAGTAAGATGCGCGGGCAACGCGACGCGCCGCAATTTTTTGACAGGGGACCACATTTTGAAGCCATCAAACGCGCGAATGGCGTCAATTGGCCGGATGGATGGACGGACCCCGATGATTATGCCGTTGCTACGACGCCAAGTGATACGAAAAAAGCCGCGTTATGAAGCCGCCCCAATTCGAATACCGACGTGTGCTAACGATTGAAGACGCTATCGGAGCCCTCGCTGAAAACGAAAATACAGCAATCCTTGCCGGCGGCCAAAGCTTGATTCCGACTTTGAATTTCCGTTTGGGAATGCCTGATAGTCTGATCGATATAAGTCGCATCCCGTCGCTTAGTCGGATCGAGCTTACGGAAACAGAAATTAAGATTGGTGCGATGGTGCGCCAGCGCCAAGTCGAACTGCACGATGATATTAAGCAAGCGAATCCTATATTGCGAGAAACACTCGCCCACGTAGCTCATCTAGTCATCCGAAACCGTGGGACTTTGGTCGGAAGTCTGGCTCATGCCGATGCCGCAGCGGAATTACCGGCGGTGTTATTGACGTGCGGTGGTCGGGTCGCAGTCGTCGGCCCAGACGGTGAGCGTTCGATCGCGGCAGATGATTTTTTTCGTTTCCATCTAACAACGGATCTCAAACCAAACGAATTAATCACCGCCGCTAGTTTTCCAGTTTTACCTCCAGATGCCGGTTGGGCGTTTGGTGAGATTGCCCGACGCCGGGGCGATTACGCCATCGCCGGCGTGTGCGTCATACTGAGAATCGACTCGAGCGGTAATTGCACGGATGCAAATTTGGGTGCGTGCGGGATCGCATCACGGCCGGTCCGATTGCTTGAGGCCGAACAGATATTGATTGGAAACCGCCTTGAAGTAGATGTCATCGGCGCCGCTGGCGAAGCCGCGCGCGAAGCAGTTCAAGCCCCGGGCGATAACCAGGCGAGTTTAGCCTATCGTCAACAGGTTCTCGCAACACTAGTTAGAAGAAACGTCGCACGCGCTGCTGCGCGGGCGGGAGCGCCCCATGAGTAAAAAGATACGTAACGCGGTAATCAAAGCTGCGACCGATTCGACGGCTGAAATCTCACTGAAGATCAATGGCGAGACCGTAACCCGAGAAGTTTCTACCAGGCGCCTACTGAGTGATTTTTTGCGGCACGAACTTGGGCTCACTGGATCCCACGTTGGGTGCGAACACGGGGTTTGCGGGTGTTGCACTGTGATTATCGATGGCTGGGCAGGACGTTCTTGCCTGACTTTAGCTGTCCAAGTCGACGGGGCCGAGGTAAGAACTGTTGAAAGCCTTGCAGCGGATGACGGTACTTTACATGCGGTGCAGCAAGCATTTCACGAATGCCACGCCTTGCAGTGCGGGTTCTGTACGCCTGGTTTCCTCATGTCGTTGGTTAATTATTTTGAACGCACGCCGTCTCCAGACCTTTCCGAAGACAATATTCGCTCGGTCTTGGCGGGCAATTTGTGCCGCTGTACAGGCTATCAAAACATAGTCGCGGCGGTACGTAGGGCAGCCGAATTGTTGAACGCTGAGGAGGCTAAGTCATGAGTACGCAGATGTTCGGAGCGGCAATCCCGCGGACTGCCGATCCCCGTCTACTAAAGGGCGAGGGGGCTTACGTCGACGATATTCCGCTTGACGGTGCGCTGCATGCTGCGTTTTTACGTAGCCCAATTGCGCGCGCCCGGATCGGGTCCATCGATGTGAGCGCTGCTCGGTCGTACCCGGGAGTGGCAGCGGTATATACGTGCGATAACATCGGCGCGCTCGATATGGAGATGCCCCTGTTGGTACCGCATCCATGCTTGGTTGGTGCGCGCACGCAGAGACCGTTAGCGCGAGACGATGTGTTCTATGTCGGCCAAACCGTCGCGATGGTCGTG
>CAYFFH010000280.1:0-4523 GCA_964342175.1 uncultured Enterobacteriaceae bacterium
TACCGCGTTTGCGGGCACCCCCTACCAAGGGCCTCTCGGTAAAAATGAGGCGATCCGCGTGATGACCGGCGCTGTCATTCCGCCAGAAACAAATATTGTCGTTATGCAAGAGCAAGTAGAAGTTGATGACGATGGTTCCATAAGGATAGACAATCGCCATAGGGCCGGCCAAAACGTCCGTGCCGCAGGTGAAGATATAGGTGTCGGAACACAAGTCTTACATCGCGGACACCTCATCACTCCAGCGGATCTCGGCCTCGTCGCATCGATTGGTCTTGCGAAAATAGACATCTTTCGCAGAATACGCGTCGCGTTCTTTTCGACTGGGGATGAATTACGCGGAGTCGGTGAAACACTCGAACCTGGTCAGATATATGACAGTAACCGTTATACGCTATTTGGTATGCTCACCCGACTGGGTGTTGAAGTTATTGATATGGGTGTCGTGAAAGACAGTAGAGAGGCCGTCCGCCACAAGCTCATCGATGCCGCGAAAACTGCCGATCTGGTTATTACTTCTGGTGGGGTGTCAGTAGGAGAAGCAGACTACATTAAGGAAGTATTGCGAGAGATCGGGGAGGTTCGTTTCTGGAAAGTCGCGATGAAACCAGGCCGGCCTCTTGCATTCGGGGCTATCGATGGGTCAGTATTTTTTGGCCTTCCTGGCAACCCAGTATCAGTAATGGTTACATTCTATCAATTCGTACAACCATGTATTTTAAAAATCATGGGTGGACAGTCCCGACCAGAAACTTTACTCAAGGCACAAACACAGAACATGCTTAAAAAACGTCCAGGGCGTGTAGAATACCAGCGAGGAATTGTAAGTCGCAACGACGCCGGTGAATTGGTGGTGCACACGAGAGACGATCAAGGATCTGGGATCCTAAGTTCTATGTCCACTGCAAATTGCTTTGTCATTCTACCGATGGATAGCGATCGAATAGAGAGCGGGTCTTTAGTAGACATCCAACCATTTTTCGGAATCGTCTAAATAAAATTCTGATCAATTGTCCCTGGATGCTATATCTGCAGCATTTGCCGTCGACCCATCCGAGTTTTTCGAGACCCAGCGTTGGCCGCGATCTAGAGTTTCTTTTTTCCAAAATGGAGCATGCGATTTTAGCTCTTCCATCACGTGGCGACTGGCTTCAAAAGCAGCGGCGCGATGCGCTGACCAAACGGCAACTAGCACAATCGGTTCTCCAGGCAAAAGATCTCCGACACGATGAACAACTAGAATTTCGACAAGTTCCCAGCGCTGATTTGCCTCGTCACAAATTTCTTCCAGGTACCTTTCGGTCATTCCAGGATAGTGTTCCAAGGTCATCCGTCGGACGTCTTCATCTTCATTGAAATCACGCATAGAGCCGACAAAGACGGCCGTAGCGCCGAATTTTCCCAGTAATTCGGCACGCTCGTTTTGATGCGCCTGTAGCTCACACCACGGGTCGAACGGCTTTTTAGAAATTCTAACGCTCACCCCTCAACCACCCGTGACCGGAGGGAAGTAGGCCACCTCATCTCCATCCTCAATTTCAGCATCACCCTCGCAGTAGGCCATATTAAGGGCCATCATTACATCTGGAGGAAGAACCGCCCCTTCACTGATTTCAGCCCACACAGAACTAACAGTCATCCCTTCCTCATAGTCCAAGATAACCTCGCGCCTCTTTAGAGACTCAGCTAGACTAGCGAATAATTTAATCTTAATACTCATTGATAGGTCGACAATTGATATATAGGCTTAAACGGTAACTTTCAATCCTGGGCGTGTCGCCCGCAGATATTGGGTAATTATGTCTAAACTAACGCATTTTGACGAGCATGGCCGTGCACATATGGTCGATGTCGGCGAAAAACCAACCAGTGCACGTCGCGCCGTGGCCGAGGGACGGATTGCGATGTCGCAAACGACACTCGAACTAATCCTCTCAGGCGACCATAAGAAAGGTGATGTCATTGGCATCGCACGCGTTGCAGGAATCATGGCAGCCAAACGTACTCCCGACCTAATTCCCCTATGTCATCCACTAGCTTTGACTCGAATTGAGATCGAATGCCAGCCGGATAGCAATAAAAGCGATGTTTATTGTAGAGCAACAGTCGAAACTCGGGGCAAAACAGGCGTAGAAATGGAGGCATTAACCGCGGTCCAAATAACCCTATTAACCATATATGACATGTGTAAAGCAATCGACCGCGGGATGAGCATGTCACAAATTCAGTTGATCGAAAAATCAGGCGGAAAATCGGGTAATTGGAAGCGCACCGATAACTTATAACGATAAAAAGGCGGCAACGCTAAAACCGAATATTCAGTCGTACTTAATATACTTGAAGCGCTGATCGTCAGGTGTGCCATCGAGTGAACTATTCAAATCTCCGCCGGGCTCCCACATCAACACCTCTTCGATCTTCGCCGCTAATTCGAAATCTTTATCAGTAACCCCTTTGGCAGCATGGTTCATGATTTTGACGTTCACGAACGCATAAGAAATCGTCAAATCCGGATGATGCCATGCGGCTTCTGCTAGATGACCAACTGTATTTACCACCATCAACGTTGATTTCCATCCCGAAGTTTTATACTTCCGCCTGATCCAGCCATCTTTGTATGTCCATTTTGGCAAATCCGCGCTAAGTCTTTCCTGGATTTCATCATCTACATAAACTTCATCATTTGCTTTCCGTCTCCAACCCATTTTATCGTTCCTCTTTAGTATTCCAGATCGAGTAGATTCGATGCTTCGTTGGATTTATCTGCCCGGTCAATCGCATCTCTTACCCTTGTGGCTGCAAATTCAGAAAACCCCGATTCTCGAAGAGCATTCCTGCACAATGCACCACGAAAGCCCAAGTAGTCAGCTCCAAGTCTAGACAAACAGCAGACATCATCAATTACGAGACTACCTGCCAAACCACAGATTAAGTCGTATCGGTGAACCTCAGTGACAAATCCAGCGAGGTCTTTGATTGACATTAGTCCCATTAAACTCGGCCCGGCCTTCCGTGCGGTATCCAGCATCACACCGCTAACCGCGGTTGTAGCCAATGTCCTTATATCATCTATAGTTGGTGGGGATTCGGCAAAGCACACCAAGATGATTTTAGACCCAATCGAGCAGCAGTGATTAATCACCTGCACGAAATCTGCCGAAAGAGAACGCGCGAAGGCTCCGATTTTCACATACTCGATCCCAGCTTCGTGGAGTTTTTTAACTCGAATTGGCATCAGTGATGGAGATTCCCAACAATCGCCGATTGTCGCGCTCAGCGACACCTCACGGTTCTGGTTATGCAACCAGTCCACCACTGAAACAATTGTCCGCTGGTCAACCGCCCCAAGCGCGCCCGCCGACGGCTCTTTTAAATCGATCCAGTCTACTCCTATGCGGTAGGCGATCCTCGCTTCACTTAGATTTCGTACACTAGCCAAAAATCCTGTCATTTAATCAAAACCGAAGATATATCGTGCCGAGGGTGTCGCTGAATTGCTTGTACAATCCAATCCCATGCAGTGCGTTCCGTGGGACCTGCAGTTTTCCCGATCGCAATATTTAAGTACTCTATTTCTTGGCATACTTTTTTCACTGCTAGCCAATCTAGACGAGTAAGTAATATGGCTGCTTCAATAACCGCCGCTTGCGCACGATTAAACCCTCTAAATGATGCATGTGACTGCTCAAATTCTGTAGCGAGATAAAACTTTGGTCGCCTGTCATCGTCATCGCTGTTGACGACAACCAGCTCACGATGAGCTAACGTCGTTGACAGTCGCCATCCCCGGATCGTTTCCGCGGCAGTTACTGCCCATTCATAACGGCCGGTCAAACAACCGGCGATAACGGATACGTCATCTGTAAAATTTAGCACCGCCGAGCATTCACGTCGGAGATTCTCAAGCGTAATGGAAGGTAAAAACGGCGCCAGCACGACCATGTCCCCATCCACACGATAACCCATGGGTGAAAAATGCGCGGTTCCATCGAGATTACACGTGGATACGACGGCTTCGTAAATCATATTGAAACAACGCCTATAATTTCGACAGGGATCTTAAACTTGCTACCTAAAGGAATAGCGTAATACAAAATCATCAGCTCAACTCAAATCGCAAACCTTGATTTCATGGCCATTGTCGCAAGTGCGATCTCCATCGCCTGGCGGTTCTCACGCACATCATGCACCCGAAATATTCTAACACCCGCCCGCACTCCAACTACGGTGGTCGCACACGTAGCTCCTACGAGATCTTTGAATACGGTTTCTTGACATATCGATCCCATAAATCGTTTACGACTAGTACCTAATGCTACGACATAACCGAGCGTCACGAACTCCTCTAGGTGACGTAAAATTTCTAGATTCTGCATCCTGGTTTTTCCGAAGCCGATCCCAGGATCGATAATGACGTTGGCAGGTAAGATCCCTGCTGAAATTGCTAGGTCAGCCCGCTCGTTTAAAAACTCCGAGATTTCCTTTACAACATCAGCATAGTGTGGCTCGATTTGCATCGATTC
>CAYFFH010000281.1:0-4519 GCA_964342175.1 uncultured Enterobacteriaceae bacterium
ATCACGAAGATTCATTCCCTATAGCAACGCTCTAGGCAATGCGGTCACGAGGTTGGGAAATAACGCGAAGAGAATCACCGCCAGAATAAAAAGACCAACGAAGGGCCAGGCAGCTTGATACATGTCAGTGATCGACATATCCCGGACCGCGCCCTTTAGCGCAAATATCGTATATCCGAATGGCGGCGTCATGCCACCGACAGTGATATTGATCAAAAACAATAACCAGAACCAAATTGGATCGAATCCGAGCTGCGCCACAATTGGACGATAAATCGGAATAATGACCATCATTAAAGCGATCTGATCGATAAACATGCAAAGTATGAACGGTAACCCCAACATTACGATCAACATGATGCCCGGCGCTAAATCAAGGCTGGCAATACTCCCAGTGATAGCCCCAGTTGCGCCGGTGAATGCCAATAGTTGGCCGAAAATTTTCGATGTAACCATAATAATCAATACCATCGCCGCAGTGTAGGCGGCCGATCGAAAAGAAGCGCGCAACATCTTAAAGCTCAGTCCGCCATATATGGCGACCGTGATAATTGCGCCGAGCACGCCTGTCGCTGCGGCTTCTGATGGTGTCGCAATCCCTAAAAGAATCAATCCCATGATCGAAAGAATCACGAAGCTGACCGGTAATAGTTGGCCGAGCGCGCGAAAGACGCTCGTTTTAGATTTTATTCCTATATCTTCCGAGTCTTCCGCAGGAGCGAGGCTTGGATCTCGCTTTACCCGAAACAAAATGTATCCCAAGAACAGGCCCGCCAACAGCAGCCCCGGAAGGATACCGGCAACCATCAACCCGGCGATCGACACTCCCGCCATCGTGCCAATAATAATGACGAGCACGCTCGGTGGAATAATTGGCGCAAGACAGGCCCCGGCCATAATCGTACCGGCTGACAAGCGCGCATCGTAACTACGGACGCGCATCCCGGGGAGCACCGAGCGACCCAACATGGCCGCGACCCCCATAGCTGTCCCAGACAAAGCGCCGAAGATTGTTGCAAGTGCGATAGTCAACACATATTGCCGTCCACGCAGACGTCCGATCAAGGTGTCAACCGAAGTAAACATTTTCTCAATAGCGCCCCCGCGCGACAGGATCTCTCCGACCAGCAAAAATAGGGGGATTGTCACCAGCGCTGCCGTTGTGCCCGTGCTAAACATGCTATTAGCGAACATGCCGAAACCTGCGCTACCGGTAATTAATGCGATGCCGAGTAGATCGCACAACAAAAATGCGATAACTACCGGCACCCCCAACGCGAAAAGGCATAGCAGCAACACGATAGCTGCAATGACAAGCGCGAGACCGCTCACGTAAAACCGCCTGTCTTACTATCAGAAGTGCCAGCAGGATATAGAAATATTAGTAGGTAATGCACTCCAGAAAGACCGAAACCATAGGTGACAGTCCACGATAATATCCATTTAGGGATTGGATAGACGGAAACCGTAGTGATTTCTGACACAAATTGGCGCACGTTTTCAAGGCCGCTGATCCAAGTCGCAGCAAAACACGCAAGGGCACTGAGCAAGGCAAGCGCCGCGTGTAATCGATCCCTCTTACGCTCAGCAAGGCGATCTTCAAGTAAGGTTACACGGACGTGTCCACCGCTTCGCGCTACTTCCGGGATCATCAGAAAAATAGAAATGAACAAGAGAAAGGCAACAAGATCGCTAGCCCAGAGTGTCGGATGACCGAAGAAATAACGCGACACAACTTCATAGCAATAGGCAGCCACGATGATGCACAATGCGCCGCTCGCTACGGCAGTTCCAAAAGTTGTCAACGCATAGGTAATGCGCCGAAATAGTTCTAGTTCCTTCATCGTACGGTGCTGCGCGCGGTTTGGGTCATTCCGTCATACCTGCTGCGACTGCCAGTTTGTATAGCCGCTCCGCCATTAATGGACTTTTCGCCATAGCCATCGACCAACTACCATGGGACCAATACCGTGCCAACCGCGCCAAAGGCTTTCCGCAGAGCCTAGTTGACGTCAGACCAAACTTCTTAAATGCGTCTTCCTCCATCGTCACAAGATCGTAGAAACGTTTTTGCACATCTTGTTCGAGAATTTCGCCCTCTTTGAGCAACAATTGCTGTTGTACCGAACTCAAGCCCTCGAAACGCTGCCGATTTATAAAAAGTTGATGCGTAGTCGCCCCAAAAGTCGGGCGCAAATAGTGTGCAGTCACTTCGTACCACCGAAATGGCAGAGACCCGGCAGCCGGCCAGGCGGCTCCGTCGACAACGTGCTTTTCAAGTGCGGCATAGACCTCACCCGCTGGCAACACGACGGGCGTACCGCCTAACGATTGGATCAAACCAAGATAGGCTGGGGACCCCCTGATCTTTCGACCAGTAAGATCACAATCTGCGCCGATTTTATCCTTGAGCAACATGTGATAACCGCGGGCCGAGCTCGGTAACGCCAATAGTTTGAGACCAAGCCCACGATAGTGTTCGTCGACGGCCTGCCAAATGCCACTCTTTCGCAGTGCTTGCGGATCACTCTCGATTGCATTTAGCGCCATGCCAATTCCACTTTCGCCGATATGATATGCGCCATGGGTAAATAAGATGTCAACGAGGCCCGCTGAGGTCGGTTGCAATTGCTCAAACGGTGGGATTGCTTCTGGCCCTATGACACGCACCGTTATCCTGCTATTCGAGCTACGCTTGAGTTGGTCGACAAAACGTCCGGCTATTTCTGCATGGCCAACGTACGCGGGCGACCAGCTAGATAGTAGATAAAATTCTTCCGCATCAGCGCTCGCAGCCGCGAAAAATATGCCTAGTAAAGACCACAGCAAATTTTTGATCACTCGAGTCGTCTCTCAAAGATGCGTCAAGCCACCATCCACGGTAAGCGATTGACCTGTCAGGAACGCGCTGTCCGGACTGGCCAAAAATAGCACCGTCCCAACTAAATCTTCTGGTGTTTCTGCACGGGAAACGCTGCGCATCGCTAACATAGCCTTCCTTTGTTCGGGACTCACGGTAGCGCGCTCGACCTCAGTTTCGGTGGCCCCGGGTAGAAGTGAATTGACAGTTATGCCGTCGTCGCCGAGCTCGTGTGCAAGGCTCCGCGACATACCAAGGAGAGCTGATTTTGAGGCGATGTAATGCAGATAACCAGGGCGTCCCATCGTCACAGCGGCCGAAGAAATGTTGATTATCCGACCAAACCTTTGCTTCTTCATCATGGGAGCCACCGCCCGGATCATCAAAAACACGCCAGTTACATTGACATGCATGATTTGATTCCATTCGATAAGCGGGATCTCTGAGAACGGTCGCATTTTAATCGTCGAAAATATACCTGCATTATTGATCAACCCATCAATGCGTCCGAATCGCTCTTGAACCACAGCCGCGAGAGAGAGTGTTGATTGCTCGTCACCAACGTCCGTCGCAACAGCCAGCGCCTCGGCACCAGTTTCACGGATCCCTTCAGCTACAGCTTCACCAGCATCTGCCTTTAACTCAGCGATCACGGGAATCGCGCCGGCGGCGGCAAACGCTTGCGCAAACGCCCGCCCAATACCTTGCCCCGCCCCAGTAATAATGACAACACGGTTACGTACATCAAATCGTTCGCTCACAGTATCGTACTCCCCCATCAATGCAGAATTGAATCTAGGCAAGGACTGTACGTATGCATTCTAAATGACACTATTTTTCTTGCACTAGCCGATTTATAGCGCGTTAAAAGCAGCCATGCTAAGTGTTACGTCGCTGCAAGTTATCCCTTACCTTGCTCAGTATCTCGCGCAGGTGCCTAATTTCACGTGCATTCAAACCGGCGAGAGCCACCTCATTGACCTCCATCACATAAGGCATGAGCTTGCGTCGTAAGGACCGCCCTTCAGGTGTGAGGAAAATATGCACTTTACGCTTGTCACTGTGTGACGGTCGCCGCTCGATCAAGCCCTTGGCTTGCATCTTACGAAGTTGCTGCAAGGCCGTCGGTTCGGTTACTCCGATCAAACGACTAAGCTCGCGCTGGGTAAGGCCGTCCTCCTCCCACAGGGCGCGCAGGAAGTACCACATCCCAACATTTACTCGGTGTTCCAACAAGTGAGCCTGTAGGTCATCGGTAAATGCCCTATGGGTAAAACGGACCAACGCCCCGATGCTTGCCTTAAGTGGAAAACTGATTGTATTGGGCTGATCGCTTTTCACTACCTCATCTGATTTACCCATTACCTAGACCGGAAACACGATCGAGTTCGGCACCAACACCGAGTCGAACACGCACAGTTTCTCCTTGAATTGCCAACCGAACGCGTCTGATCGGATGAGGCGGTCGAGGTAGCGTCCCGCCATTAAAATATGCGGTAGTTCATCTGGTAGCGTCTCAATAACAGAGAAGTTAGCCCGAGCAACAACCTCAGTGTCAGCTGAGTCTTCGATTCGAATATCGGTCGTATGATGGCGCAAGTAGCGTGGCTCATACATCATGGTTTCGTTCACTGCTGTAACTCGATCCTCAATCATCGC
>CAYFFH010000282.1:0-4512 GCA_964342175.1 uncultured Enterobacteriaceae bacterium
GTAAAATCATTGTCGAAGCGGAATCAGCTATACGGGCACGCGATCAGGCTGAAGATGAGAGTGGCGAAGAAGTTTTACAAGTGCGTTTTTTGCGTGCACTGACCTTCAGTTGTCGGGTCCGCGGAGCGTCTTAGATATATACTTTCAAGCTAGATGTGCGAGTTAAGCTTGCGGCCGCTTTCCCTGCTGCGCTGCGGTACGCGCCATTTTGAATATAGAATTTGGCGCAGTACCTATAAGAAATTGTAATTAGATATGAGGAGATCGGCGCCGATCTTGATTAATCGGTCCGACCTTTCCTTACAACGGCGTTTATTTATTTTGCCACAGCCCCATAACAGGACCGTCAGGGCCATTTAGCGGATCAGTAGGCGGGAGCGGTGTGGCAGCGATACTCGCTCGTACTAAATCCTTTTCGTCATTCCCAAAAAACCGAATGACGCAGCCATCAGCGTCGGCGTTTTCGTCGCGCGCTTTTTGTACATCTTCTTCACTAGTGACACAAACATCAGGTGATTGCTCTGGTGGGTACGCACCGACTACGGAGAGCCCGGGCGCATCGTCGAGCCTTTTATGGCCGACTCCTGCCGGAATTACTGCGGCATCACCGGCTTCTACTTCGACGATCGGGCCATCCGGGCCACCCACTTGGAGCGTCGCTTTGCCACGCGCAAACGCGACCACTTCGTGTGCATCGGAGTGATAGTGATGGAAGTGATAGATACTTTCCACACGCCAGCCGTTACCCCAGTTGTTTTGGGCGAACATATCTTCGAAGACGCTTTCGGGTTCCTTATCTCCGAATTCAGCAACCCCTTTGTACAATATTACGGGTAGGGTCCCATTATTGGGCACGTTGCCGGCTTCAGGAACAATGAAGTGTTGGACAGATCCGCTGGTAGCCATTTGTATTCTCCGAATGCTGGTAATGTCGGTTTCCGCAGCTTAGACCCATTCGAGAGCGTTTTCTACCGGAAGAGAGCAAAATTCTCTGAGAAAACCCTCTGCCGACCGACATAGGCTGGTCGAAGATTTCGCATACCAGAGCCGTGGACGGCATCACCGGTCTCGCCCAAGTCATCAGGCTCTGAACCCGCACTTGGGTTCGGAAAGAGCGTTTCAGCTCTTGAAAACCGACTATTCGCTGGCAAAGACAGGCAGTGGC
Source organism: uncultured Enterobacteriaceae bacterium (assembly GCA_964342175.1). Lineage (GTDB taxonomy): Bacteria > Pseudomonadota > Gammaproteobacteria > UBA11873. The sequence goes on from CAYFFH010000282.1 coordinate 1,166, forward strand.
ATGGCATTCTCCTGCCTTGGAACTTGATCGGTAGGGTTTAATTATGAGTAACGACAAGGTCGAGACTATACACTCAGTTAGCAGCGGCCAAGTTGGGCGCGCGTTCAGCCGCGTCCGTGGCCAGGAGCTCGTCCTCGACGCCTCCTCGCACCCCAGGAACGACGCTTTCACCAACAGCGAGGCGTTCCTTGCCGGTGTTTCCTCATGCGGTGTGACGCTAATCGAGAGTTACGCCCAAGGCGAAGGAATCCCGATCACGCATATGGATGTAGAGATCGAGGGGGTACGTCCAGAGGCCGATCTCGCCCGTTTCGAGCGCATATCGATGCGTTTCGAGTTTGCCGGCGTGAGCCAAGCGCAAGCAGAAGATCTTGTCGAGGTTTACCGGAATCGCTGACCGCTCTATCGTACGGTCGCGGTCGCGGTCGCATTTGACATACATGTAACGACGACGGAATCCTAACTTTCATCCCATTTAGCGTAACCGGGGTAGAGCTCAAAAAAATAGTATTTAAGGATTTCGGGGCATAGCCAAGTTCAAGTAAGGGGAGAGGATGGACAAGACAGCGGTTTATTTAAAACGTTTCCTTAACGGTGTAAAAAAACGTAATCCCGGGGAAAAAGAATTTCATCAGGCCGTATCCGAAGTCGCCGGCACTATATTTCCCTATATTGCTGACAAACCCATCTACCACAAAATGCAGATCATGGAGCGCATGGCGGAACCTGATCGGGTTATCATGTTCCGCGTACCTTGGACCGATGATAAGGGCAATATCCGCAATCAGCGGGGATATCGGGTCCAGTTCAATAATTCAATCGGGCCCTATAAGGGTGGCTTGCGTTTTCACCCTTCGGTGAACCTCAGCGTACTCAAGTTTCTCGGGTATGAGCAGACTTTCAAAAACAGCCTCACCGGTTTGCCTATGGGTGGCGCTAAGGGTGGCGCTGATTTCAATCCGAAAGGTAAGACCGATAATGAGGTTATGCGCTTTTGTCAATCCTTCATGGTCGAGTTGCATCGTCACATTGGCGAGGATACTGATGTACCGGCGGGAGATATCGGCGTGGGGGCACGGGAGATAGGTTATCTATTCGGCCAGTATAAGCGTATCGAAAATCGATTTGTTGGGGTATTGACCGGCAAGGGGCTAGCATTTGGCGGTAGTAAGATCCGCACTGAGGCGACTGGTTACGGCGCGGTTTATTTTATGGAGAATATGTTGGGGCACAAAGGTGATAGCATCCGGGGCAAAACAGTGGCTATTTCCGGTTCGGGTAATGTAGCGAGCTACGCGGTAGAAAAAGTGAATCATCTTGGCGGTAAGGTAGTGACGCTGTCGGACTCCTCTGGATTCATTCATGACCCTAATGGTATAGACAGCGAGAAACTGGATTTCGTCATCGATCTGAAAACTGTGCGGCGCGGTCGAGTCAGTGAATATGCGGAGAGATACAAAGGCGCCAGTTTTCATGAAGGTAGACCTTGGGGAGTCGCGTGCGACATCGCTTTACCCTGTGCAACGCAGAATGAAATTAATGAAGATGAAGCGAAGACCTTACTCAAAAACGGATGTATTGGCGTATCTGAGGGAGCGAACATGCCCACCGAACTCGCCGGCATAGATGCTTTTCAGCATGCCAAGATATTGTATGCCCCGAGCAAGGCCGCCAATGCCGGTGGCGTGGCCCTGTCCGGACTGGAAATGAGTCAGAACAGCGCACGTTTGTCATGGAAGGAAGATGATCTAGAAAACTTACTTAAAGATACGATGAAAACTATTCACGATCGTTGTGTCGAGTACGGTCAATGCAAGAACCACATCGACTATCTGGCCGGCGCTAATATCGCCGGGTTCGTTAAAGTAGCTGACGCCATGCTTTCATTTGGTCACACCTAGGCGGACAGATTAATAGGGCCATCAGTCATGCAGAGTCAAAAGCGTGTTTGTGTCTCAATCGGATCCGCTTGGCCCACGGATGTTGGCTTTAACTTGGTATTTAGGCATAAGCTTTTTTCTAACGGAATGGCTAATTGCAGAAATTGTCAATTCGTAGTCTTTTGATAGTTTTACTGCCTGGTGCGGCTGAGCTGGCACCGGCGCACTATGGAGTAAGTAATGAGTATTGACCTTGGCTTTTTGTTCCCATTTCGCAACCCCGAATTTAACCGTCGACCTTGGGATCGTCTCTACCGAGACGATCTTGAGCTTGCCGCGTACTCTGAAACACTGGGATTTGATCATGTATGGCTGACCGAGCACCATTTCATAGATGACGGTTACTCGCCATCGCTGATACCAATCGCGACGGCAATAAGCGCGCGCACCAGCACTATCCGGATCGGCACATTTGTAATGCTGCTCCCGATGCATCAAACCGTTCGTTTGGCCGAAGATATCGCGACTGCAGACGTGATTTCGGGTGGGCGCATGGATATCGGGGTTGGTCTTGGATATCGTGTCGGTGAGTTTACCGGCATGGGCATCTCGCCGAGGGAGCGGGCCAAGCGTTTCGCTGAACAGCTGCCGCTACTCCGCCAGTTGCTTGATGGTGAGACGGTAACGTTTCACGGCCAGTATCACGATATTGACGGCGCGCGCATTATGCCGCCTGCTATTCAACACCCCGTGCCACTTTGGGTCGGTGCGCGCGGAGATCGTGCGCTCGACCGCGCCGCGCGTATGGGGTGTCATTTAGCCGGGGTGTCAGCGGAGCATCGACTACGTTATCGAGAGGCGCTAGCTCGGCACGATCGGGACCCGGACAACTATATGGTTAGTCAGATGATCCTTGTCTATGTCTCCGACTCTAAGGAGCAAGCATGGAACGATACTGCGTCGCCGGTTAATCACATGCTACAGCTCTATCGGGATTGGGCGGTCGAAGCGGGTGACGAAAATAACGACGATCAGGATTCACGAGCGATTCCGAGTGCCGCTCAGCTACGGGAAGATCAGGCTTGCGACTTTTTTGGCGAGCCCGCGTTCATTGGCACATCTGATTTCGTGTATGAGGGTATACGCGATTTGCTGAAACGCTCCCCTTGCACACACCTTGTGATGATGGGGATATTGCCGGGCGCTCCGCTTGAGGGGACGCGCCGTAGTCTGGAGCTTTTTGCTAAAAATGTTATGCCACGATTGAAGTCGAGCACTTAGGCATAAGGTTCAGCCCCTTGAAAAATTCTAGCGGTAGTCTATTACATATCGCGGCTAGACTACGTTGTAGTAGTTCATTTCTGGTTTTTCATGGAAGTAGACTGCTAGTCTCGCCAGTACTTTTGGAAAAAACTCGCCTTCTTGATCGGCTGCAAGCATTTGTTCCCGGGCTGACCAAAAGCTCAT
>CAYFFH010000283.1:0-4505 GCA_964342175.1 uncultured Enterobacteriaceae bacterium
TGGCGTCGATGGCTAAAGTTTTTGATTTGCCGGTCCATGTAATTTCTACCGATGAGGTTCGAGAGCGCTACCCGTTAATTACGACTGATGATGTTATTGGGGCGATCCGCATTCCGTCGGATGGGCAAACTAATCCGGTTGATGTCACGCAGGCGCTAGCGAAGGGCGCGCGATTGGGTGGAGCCCAAATTTTTGAAGATACGAAGGTCACTGCCATCAATCACGAGCACGGGCGCATTACTGGGGTAACTACGGAAGCGGGAGATATTGAGGCCACCTTCGTCGTGATCTGCGGTGGTATGTGGACGCGCGAATTGGCTGCATCGATCCAGTTTGATGTCCCACTGCATGCTTGTGAGCATTATTACATTGTCACTGAGCCAATTTCTGATCTACCGCCTGATTTACCTTCACTCCGTGACTATGACGCTTGCGCTTACTATAAGGAGGATGCGGGCAAGATCTTGCTCGGCGCCTTCGAGCCTAAATCTAAGCCTTGGGGAATGGAGGGGATCCCTGAATCGTTTTGTTTCGATCAACTACCCGATGACTTTGAGCACTTTGAACCGATACTAGAAATGGCCATGCGTCGGATGCCGATTCTGGAAGATGTCGGGATTCAAACTTTTTTTTGCGGACCGGAGAGTTTCACTCCGGACGTACGGTACAACCTCGGTGAAGCGCCAAACATTGAGAATTGCTTTGTCGCAGCCGGGTTGAATTCGATCGGTATCCAATCAGCCGGTGGTATCGGTCGAGTTTTGGCTGAATGGATAAAGGACGGTCATGCGCCGATGGACTTGTGGGAAGTGGACGTACGTCGCAACCTACCATTTCAGACGAATCGAAATTACCTACGGGATCGGGTCAGCGAGAGTCTGGGTCTTTTGTACGCAACGCACTGGCCATTTCGGCAATTCGAAACTGGCCGCGGTGTGCGCTGCTCCCCACTTCATGACCGTGTGCGGGCGGCAGGTGCTTGTCATGGTTCGGCATTTGGGTGGGAACGCCCAAACTGGTATGCGCCAGCCGGCGTAAAACCTAGCTATGAATACAGTTACGGACGGCAGAACTGGTTTGAATATTCGGCGTCAGAGCATTTGGCAGTTAGGCAGAATGTTGCGTTATTCGATCAATCATCGTTCGCTAAATTTAGACTCCAAGGTCCCGACTCGATGCGTGAGTTGAATCTAATCTGTGCAAATAATGTCGACGTCGCGCCGGGTCGGATCGTCTATTCACAATGGTTGAACGAGCGTGCCGGGATTGAGGCGGACCTCACCATAACCCGAATTGATGAGGACGATTACATGATTGTCACTTCGGGTGAGACCGAGGTGCGAGATTTTGCCTATCTCAAACGTCGTCTGAGTGACGGTGCTAGGGTTCAGTTATTTAACGCTACGTCGGGGCTCGCCGTCATTTCGGTTATGGGGCCACGTTCCCGGGAGTTTCTGCAAACGCTAACGCCCAATGACTTATCTAATCCGGCGTTTCCGTTCGCGACTAGTCGTGAGATTGAGCTTGGTTATGCGCGAGTACGTGCATCACGGATTACCTACGTGGGGGAGTTAGGTTTTGAGCTCTATATCCCGAGCGAATTTGCAGTTAGCGTTTATGACACGCTGATTGAGGCGGGGCGCGCCTTTGATTTAGTGCATGCGGGATATCATGCGCTCGATTCGTTGCGCATCGAAAAAGCCTATCGTCATTGGGGGCATGATGTTTGTGACGAAGACTCTCCATTAGAGGCGGGTCTAATGTTTGTTGTGCGACCCGAAAAGCCGGGTGGTTTTGTCGGCCGTGACGCTCTATTGCGACAAATAGATCAGGGACGCAAACGTGCTCTCGTGCAATTTTTGCTCGAGGATCCGGAACCGTTGCTCTATCACAATGAACCGATTTGGCGCGACGGAGTGATCGCAGGTTATATCTCGTCTGGTAACTATGGTCATAGCTTCGGTGCCGCCGTTGGTCTTGGCTACGTGTGCAATGCCGAAGGGGTTAGTGATGAGTATGTGTTGTCAGGGTCCTACGAAATCGAAGTAGCCTGCGAACGGGTAGCTGCAAGAGCGTCGCTTGCCCCGTTATATGATCCAGATAACCGTCGTATTCGTGCTTGACCCAGGGCGTTAGTCCGATCCAAAGTATCGAGGAAATCCTATGAAGCCTATTTGCAACCTAAAACTAGAATGGCTGGGGAGTAACCGTCATGAATGAACCCGTCGAACAATTATTTTCCGATCCCTCCGAGCTAAATCTTGATCCACTTTGGATGCCATTTACCCATAATCGTTATTTCAAAAAGCATCCCCGTTTGGTTGTTGAAGCAAAAGGCGTGCATTACACGACTGATGACGGTCGGCAACTCCTCGATGCCTTATCGGGCCTGTGGTGTTGTAATGCTGGGCATAGGCATCCGAAGATTGTCGAAGCGATAAAAACACAACTTGACGCTTTGGACTATGCCGTTGGTTTTCAGGCGCATCATCCTAAGGCTTTCGAACTCGCCGATCTGCTCTGTGACCGTGCACCGGCGCCATTCAAACACGCCTTTTTTACTAATTCCGGCTCGGAGGCCTGTGATACCGCACTGAAGATCGCGCTTGCCTACCATAAAGCTCGCGGTGACGGCTCGCGCTTTCGCTTAATCGGTCGTGAAAAGGGCTACCATGGTGTCGGCTTTGGAGGAATGTCGGTAGGTGGCATGATGCCAAATCGGAAGGCGTTCGCTAGTGCAATGATTCCGGGAGTGGATCACCTACCTCATACTCACAGTCTTGAACACATGGCATTTACCCGTGGGCAACCGGAGTGGGGCGTGCATCTCGCTGAAGATCTTGCCCGGATCGTCGCGCTGCATGACGCTTCGACGATCGCGGCAGTGATGATCGAACCGATGCAAGGTTCGGGTGGAGTAATCGTGCCACCGGCCGGGTACCTCGAGCGGATCCGGGAAATCTGCACCCAAAACGGGATCTTACTGATCTTTGACGAGGTTATTACGGGCTTTGGCCGTCTTGGCGAGATTTTTTCACCAGAGCGCTTCGGGGTAATGCCAGATCTAATAACCTTCGCGAAGGGCATCACCAGTGGAATGGTTCCTCTCGGAGGTGTACTTGCAACGGCTGATATTTATGATGCCTTTATGCAAGGACCAGAACACATGGTGGAGTTTTTCCACGGCTACACATACTCTGGCCATCCGCTTGCTACTGCTGCTGGTATCGCAGCGATCGACGTGTATGAATCCGAGGATATGTTTGCGCGCGCGCGCGCGATGGAACCGATTCTCGAAGATGCGGTGCACTCGCTTCGCGGCGAACCTAATGTTATAGATATCCGGAACTGTGGGCTTGCTGCAGCGATTGAGTTGGCTCCACGAGATGGCCTTCCGAGTACCCGCGCAATGGATGTATTCCATTGGTGCTATGACAATGGGGTGATGGTACGTTACGGTGGTGATGTCATCGCGATTGGTCCACCGTTGACGATTTCAGAAGCGCAGATCGAGGCGATTGTCGATGCGATTCGACAAGCGATCCGCGCTACTAGTTAAATGTAGTATAAGGTTAGTGCTACGTGGGCGGTATATCCTCTGTCTGCTGCCATACACCAAGCTAATGTATTAGTGTGATCCCTCCTGGAGCCGAGATTGGGATCGATACAACATATTAAGTGTAATAATTTCGTGGAGTGAATAACCCCTGTGATTTTCTACTGCGATGCGGGTACCGGCTGCTTCCAGGTATTACTTAAAAACAGTTCCAAAAGACGTTAGGGTGATGTGATGCAGTTTTGCCCCTATTGCCGCAAATCACTCGAGAAACTGCATCTTGGGGAGCGCGACCGACTAGCGTGCCCCGATCTAAGTTGCGGGTTTGTGCATTGGAATAACCCGATACCTGTCGTGGCGGGGATCGTGGAGCACGATAGAAAAATCGTGTTAGTGCGTAACGTTGGCTGGCCCAAAACTTGGTATGGGTTGGTCACAGGATTTCTAGAGGCCGGAGAAATGCCCGAGGAAGCCATACTACGAGAGATCGAAGAAGAAACAGGTCTTAAGGGGACCCTCGGGGGTTACGTCGGGATGTACGAATTTTATCGGCAAAACCAACTGATCATAGCGTACCATGTCAGGGTGGATTCAGACGATGTTCGGATCCCTAAACACGAGATCGCAGATTACAAGTGGGTCCAAATCGAAAAGGTGGAACCATGGACTGCAGGGACCGGACAGGCGTTACGGGATTGGTTGGCGACTCGTGGGATCAATCGCGGTATGGTGGAATTCGGTGACGCGAACCGCTAGGGCTGCAATCGCGGTCGACTTGATAGCTCCGCTTTTTAACTTTGGGATTTTGGTTGCCTAGTGTTCTGTGGGACAGGATCGATACCGCTAGTGCCCCATGGGTTACAACGGAGAATGCGTTTTAGTCCGTAGTATCCCCCTTTGAATGGACCATGTTGTTCAACCGCTTCGAGAAAATATTCGGAGCATGTCG
>CAYFFH010000284.1:0-4487 GCA_964342175.1 uncultured Enterobacteriaceae bacterium
TGTGCGTTGATGGAATTGCAAGTGTTTGAGTACAGTGCAACCCAAATTAAACAAGCTGTCGTAGGGCGGGGACATGCGGACAAACAGCAGGTGCAACATATGATTAAAGCACTGTTATGTATGCCGGACATACCTCCGGCCGATGCGGCAGACGCATTGGCCTGCGCACTTTGTCACGGTAACACGCAATATGGATTAAAAGGCATCGAGGCATCCAAGTTCGTCCGAGGGGGTAGGCCGCAATGATCAGCAGGATCCAAGGTGTCTTAATAGAAAAACGGCCGCCGTGGCTTGTTATCGATTGCAATGGTGTCGGTTATGAGCTTGAAGTGCCAATGACGACGGTTTGGACGCTGCCTGAATTGAATAAAACGGTCACTATTTTGACCCATTTGATTGTCCGTGATGACGCTCATCTACTATTCGGTTTTGCGACTGAGGCTGAGCGAAAGCTGTTTAGAAGTCTCATAAAGGTAAGCGGGATCGGCTCAAAAGTAGCTTTAGCGATATTATCAGGCATTGAGTCAAAGGAGTTCGTCCAATGCGTGCACGAAAGTAACGCGGCGAGGTTGACTGCTCTTCCTGGGATCGGAAAAAAGACTGCAGAGCGCCTAATTGTCGAAATGCGTGATCGGGTAGGTGATTGGGCACCAGCAAATTTGAACGCTATGGCGCCTCCGAGTGCGGCGGCCGGAAACGCTGTCAATGACGCCATCAGCGGACTGATTGCTCTCGGTTACAAACCGCCAGAGGCAAGTAGGTTGGTGATGGAACTCGATCGCGATGATAAGTCCAGTGAAGAGATTATCCGCGAGGTCTTAAGACGCTTGGCATGAAACCCAGAATCCGAGACGGTTTCCCAATTGGGGCACGATTGCCTAGCCAACGTCTCATCTTTGCCACAAATCCTGTCTACACTCTGCGGGATTCGGCGAACAGTAGACCGCGTTACGCCGTTAATATGATAGGGCCGCCGTTGAATCTTTCCACTTCGGTACAATGCAGGAACTAGTTGGGTCGGCGCTTGAAAATATTTTGCTGCCCAAGGCGATTGATGATCGGTTGAACGAGAATATGCTGCGACAATATACACATGAATGATGAGCGATTAACTGCACCACAGCCAGCCAGTGAAGACGTCGCGGTCGAAATTTCGATTCGGCCTAGGAGCCTCGAAGAGTATATTGGCCAACTCGACGTGTGTGAGCAAATGCACATTTTCATCACCGCTGCACGTAAACGCGCCGAAGCGCTCGACCATGCGTTAATTTTTGGCCCTCCGGGTTTGGGGAAGACAACGCTAGCACACATTATCGCGAATGAATTACAGGTTAATCTTCGCCATACCTCCGGCCCCGTATTGGAGCGCGCTGGGGATCTTGCTGCAATGTTGACTACACTCGAACCGAATGACGTACTATTCATTGACGAGATCCATCGTTTGAGCCCGGTTGTGGAAGAAATTTTGTATCCAGCGATGGAAGATTATCAGCTCGATATCATGATTGGGGAGGGGCCGGCGGCACGGGCTATAAAACTAGATCTACCGCGTTTTACTTTGATAGGAGCGACTACCCGGGCGGGGCTGCTAACGTCGCCTTTGCGCGATCGTTTTGGCATTGTGCAACGTCTGGATTTTTATTCTACCGAAGACCTAAAAACAATAGTGATGCGGGCCGCAAAGATCCTCGATGTACTGATCGATGCTGAGGGTGCGAAAGAAATAGCCCGTCGCGCGCGGGGCACTCCGCGTATTGCGAATCGTCTCTTACGGAGGGCACGCGACTTTGCGGAAGTTAAAGCCGATGGACAGTTAACCGAAACCGTGGCTTCTCGCGCTCTAGATATGCTTAATGTCGATGCCAATGGCTTTGACATCATGGATCGAAAACTTCTATTGGCGGTAATCCAAAAATTCGACGGCGGTCCGGTTGGTGTTGACAGTATATCGGCGGCGATTGGAGAGGAGCGAGGCACTATTGAGGATGTGCTCGAACCGTATTTAATCCAACAAGGGTTCCTAATGCGCACCCCTCGGGGGCGCATGGCCACACGGGCGGCTTGGACACATTTTGGATTGAATCCCCCGGAGACAAACCCAAACTCTCAAGACCTGTTTAATCAGCCAGGCATATCGGATTGACCGTCAGGGTGGAGGAGGAGAATAAGATATTTTGTTGGCCTGTGCGCATCTATCACGAAGATACCGACGCAGCCGGAATTGTTTATCACGCGAACTATCTGAAGTTCATGGAACGTGCTCGAACCGAGTGGTTGCGATGGGTAGGCTATGAACAGGATCAATTAGCGGCGTCTATTGGCATATTATTTGTAGTGCGAAAGATCAAGATTGAATATATTTTGCCGGCAAGATTTAACGATGAACTTACGGTTGTCTCCAGTGTCTTTCGGTTGGGTCGCGCAAGTTTGGATTTTTCACAAAACGTTGTTGTCACAGCCGACACATTGAGCCGGGCTAGCGTTAAGCTTGGCTGTATCGATGCAGATACGCTGAGGCCGCGGCCTATACCGGCCGATATTTACTCGGAGATAGCTGATGTTACAAGCTGACCTGACTATCGCAAGCCTCATACTGGGTGCGAGTTTACTGGTGAAATTAGTCATGCTCGTATTACTGATGGCGTCGCTTGCATCGTGGACCTTGATTTTTACAAAGAGGCGCGAATTACGCTTTGCAAAATCCCAGGCTCTTGAGTTCGAAAGTAAGTTTCGTGCTGCCGGCGATCTCACCGCACTATATAATAGGGTGTCTTCGCAACGGAAGTCGACGGAGGGGTTGGAGAAGGTCTTCGAGGCCGGTTTCGAGGAGTATGCACGACTGCACAATCGCGAAAGTATCGACGCTTCTATAGTGCTTGACGGTACACAACGGGCGATGCGAATTGCAATGAACGGACAGCTTGAAGAGCTTGAGGCGGGTCTTCCATCACTTGCAACTGTCGGGTCAGTGAGTCCCTACATCGGTCTTTTCGGCACAGTGTGGGGGATCATGAACTCATTTCAGGCGCTTGGAAATGTACATCAGGCTACGCTTGCTATGGTAGCGCCAGGTATTTCCGAGGCATTAGTGGCAACCGCGATGGGACTTTTCGCCGCAATCCCAGCGGTGATCGCGTACAACCGTTTTTCAAGCGGAATTGATCTCCTCTACGCTCGCTACAATAATTTTCTAGAAGAATTTTCTGCGATATTGCAGCGTCAAGCCCTTCCGTGAGAAAACCATGATTCACCGCCACTCACGTCAACGGCTAATGGCAGAGATTAATGTAGTGCCCTATATCGATGTGATGTTGGTCTTGTTGATTATTTTTATGATTACAGCGCCGTTGATCACGCAGGGAGTAAAAATCGATCTACCTCAAACCCCGTCTGAAGTGCTCCCGCCGTCGCAACACGAACCCGTCATCGTTACCGTTAATGCTGCCGGCGAAACTTATATCGACTATGGGGATAAGCCGGACCAGGTGGTCGACCAACAAGTGTTGGTCACTCGTGTAGCCGGTCTTCTAAAATATCGTCCTAGTATCCAGGTATTGATAAAAGGAGATCGGGATGTTCCATATGGCCGTGTTGTGGCTGTTATGGGGTTACTACAGGGTGCTGGTGTCGATAGCGTTGGCCTCATAACAGAGCCACCTGAGCGTTAACGGACCAGACGATGTCCGCTCGCAAACGCGTTGCACCAAAAGGTCGCACGAGAAAATCACGCGCATTCGTCTATGCTGCAATGGTGCATGCGATCGTACTTATCGTGTTGATAACTAGTACTAACTTTTCGTCGGATTCTAAGCGAGTTGTCGAACCCCAAGTATCTATTGTCAAAGCTAAAGCGATTGATCAGAAAACAGTTGACGAAGAAGTAAACCGACTGAAAGAAGCGGAAGTGAAACAAAGGCGTGATAGAGAAAAAAGACGTCGTAATGAGGAGGAAAAAATCGCAAACCTAAAGCGTGAGCGGGAATTGTTGGAAAAAAATAAGAAGGAAGAAAAGAGGCGGGCTGCTGCAGTAAAGGAAAAGATAGAGCAACAAGAGAAGGAGCTCGCGGAACGCAAGAAGAGAGATGCTGAAGAAAAGAGAAGACTTGTTGATGAACGCAATAAAATTAAAGAAGAACAGGCGAAAATGGAGGCCGAGAAGGCCGCAGAAGCGCTACGCCTGGCATTAGAAAATGAAGAAAAGGAGCTTGCTAATATTTCTCAGATGAATTCCGATGATGCCGAAATCACGCGGTACATTGAGGCCGTGCGTACTCGTGTTGCAAATGCATTCGTCTACCCGGACCTAGAAGGTGGGCTCAATTGCACTTTATATGTGCGCATGATCCCAGGGGGTGACGTGGTGGAGGCGCGGGTGATTAAGTCTAGCGGTAACGAATCATTCGATCGCCAAGCGGAAAATGCGGTGCGGCGGGCGGCTCCACTACCTGTACCATCTAATCCCAGGTTATTTCAGCGTATGCGAGAAA
>CAYFFH010000285.1:0-4484 GCA_964342175.1 uncultured Enterobacteriaceae bacterium
GCAAGCCAATGACGCTGGAGTACCGCTCGTCGTCGGCGACGATTTCGGCTTTGGGTCACTGATGCCACATGGCGATTATGCTAAAGAGCTCGCCGTGTACCCGGAACTCTGCGGAGTCACGAACCTCGATGTTATCCGATGGGCAACTTATAACGGCGCGGCACTGCAGGGACGACTGGATGATCTTGGCACGGTCGAAGAAGGAAAACTCGCGGATCTACTGGTGGTTGACGGCGATCCGTCTAAAGATCTTCGCGTGCTACAGGATCGCGATAACCTCAAAGCTATTTTGAAAGGTGGAGATTTTGTGAAGTGCACGCTTGAACGCCAAGATATACCGCAAGCAGCCTGATAACAGTTCAGATGGGAGACGAATGTAGGTAGCCTACTCGCTTCTTTTCTTACGTCAGATATTAAAGATACTCTTTTGTGATAGTTCCGCTAATGCCCACTTGCTATGGTTAATGATGATGAATAGCGGACTCGAGAAATCAGATCGCGGAGCCTCGATTAATTATCATTATGGGTCTGCTAATCTGGCCGAAAGGATACTTGGTGCTTTGCGTGAGGCTGGCAAAGACATAGAGAATCTGCGCCGCGAAGATCTTGCAAGTTTCGATGAATTTCACGCGGGTGGCCTCGATGCAACCCGAGAGATGGCATTATTCGCCGGAATCTTGCCAGAAGATAAAATACTCGATCTTGGTAGTGGAATAGGCGGCCCAGCCCGCACTTTGGCTAGCGAATTTGGCTGCAGCGTCACCGGCCTCGATATCACCAGATCCTTCTGCGACGCAGCTCGTGAACTAAGCCGTCGGCTCGAAATGAGCGACACGGTAGAATTCGTGTGTGCCGACGCGGTCGATATGCCGTTGCCATCAGAGCATTACGACACCGTGTGGGCACAGTATTCTCTGCCCAACATAAAACAACAAGAAACACTGTTCGAACAAATTTACCGCGTACTAAAGCCGGGTGGCTCATTTGTTTTTGAAACCCTATGTCAGGGCCCGGTTGGCGAAATTCATCTCCCCGTGTTCTGGGCTGCAGAACCCCAGAACAATCACATTCAAACTCCAGAAAGCACTCTTAAAAATCTAGTTGCCGCAGGTCTGTCGAAGATCAATTTCGAGGATGTAACCGAACACGTTCTAGACGCAGCTCGTTGTCGGTTGGCGGCTGCCGAAACACAACCGTTTGCCTCTACGCTATGGCTAGGATTGATCGTGCCACACGATGTGCAGAAAAAGATGCGGAACTCCATCCGTAATAGTGAAGAGGGTCGCACCATAGTGTTCCGGGGACATTTTCGCAAACCCCGCTAGATGCCAAACAATCGCCTCGTCTAACTATCCCAGAAATGCTAACCCGAGCGCCGAGGTCTACTCGCTACACAAACGAGGCATCACTTCGTCTACAAACAATCGCATACTGCGCATAGTGCTCTCGTGCGGGAGTCCGGGCCAATGACAATTCACCAATACTTGTTCGACATTTAATTCATTGCGTAATTCCAGCATCTGATCGGCAACCTGCTCTGGTGTTCCAAATAAGAGACAGCGCGGTTTAACGAAATCGTAATCGAGCTGATCCTCGAGCTCCGACTGTAACGACGCGGACAAGATTTCTCCTGGGTTCAGGAAAATTGACGGGCCACGCCAGTTACTGAAATTTAACGTCCCCATAACGGCGTCACCCGCTAGCCGCTTCGCATCCATTTCGGTTTCCGCCACAAAAACGTCTCTCATAACACCACAGCGCTCCCCGGGACCTACCTCAAAACCTGCTGCTTGTGCGGTCTCTCGGTAGAGATCGAAGCGTGCCTTGAGTCCTTTTACGGTAGGCCGCCACATGATGATCCCAAGGTCGTTCTTAGCAGCAAATTCGATCGACCGGTCGCCGTCAACGACTTGCCATAAGGGCGGCCCCGGTCGTTGACGTGGTTGTGGATAAACAGAAATTTTCACCATCTCACCAGAATCTTGGTCGACATAATCGGTTAATAGAACCGTGTGTGCGCGGTCTTTATTGAACCCGGGATAGGGAAACGTGTACTTCTTCCCGGTGTAGCCGAAGCGCTTATTCTCGAAGGCTAACTTCAGTACGTTTAAAGTATCTGCGAATACCGCGTAGTTTTCCTCCGGCTTATTAGGGTCGGCCAGCGGATTGAGATTCAAACCCTCAATACCATAATTGCCGCGGCCAAGTCCAAGCTCAACTCGGCCGTCGCTCAATTGATCGAGCAAAGCCACATCTTCAGCGAGACGCAAAGGGTGCCAAAAAGTGATAATCGCAGCTGCTAATCCAATTCTAATCCGCTGCGTACGTGCCGCAATGTCGGTACCCATCACGATCGGATTAGGCAACATTTCACGGCCCCAGATACTAAAGTGATGCTCCGCGAACCAAATCGTGTCGAAGTCGAACTCTTCACAAAACAACGCGATCTCACGTACTTCTTTCAGGATCTCGAGATAATCACGTGATTGATTGAGATTCGTCGGATTACAGAAATAGCTAATTTTCATTTTTTCTCGAAAGTTGGGTGGGATCGAAGATTGTCTGACAATATACAATATACATTGTACGCGCGCTGTGGCAGATTCCAACATTCTGTTTAAATTCAGATCCACAGCTAGATACCGGTCTAAGAATCACAATTATGGAATACGTAAATTTGGGCGCGAGTGGCCTTAAAGTTTCCCGCCTTGGTCTCGGCACAATGGGGTTTGGCGATCCGAAATGGCGTTCTTGGGTGCTACGTGAGGACAAAGCGCAACCCATCTTTGACCGAGCGTTAGAACATGGCATCAATTTTTTCGATACCTGTAATTATTACTCCGGTGGAGAAAGTGAACGTTTACTCGGCCGACTCATTCAAAATTCTAAAATTTCGCGCGACAAGATCGTAATTGCGACGAAATTCGGTATGCCCATGAGCGATCACATAAACGCTCGCGGATACTCAAGAAAAAATATATTTAACGCTGTCGATTCATCTCTGAAGCGTCTTAATACGGAATATATAGATCTCTATCAGACTCACATCTGGGATCTAGATACTAATTTAGAAGAAATGATGTCGGCTCTCGCAGATCTTATTCGCACCGGGAAGGTCTTGTACATTGGAGCAACCGATATGCCGGTTTGGCAGTTCGTTAAAGCTAATTGTATTGCGGAATCGTGTAACACACCTGGATTTACGTCGATGCAAAACCACTATAACTTAGTATGGCGAGAAGACGAGAGTGAACTACTTCCCTACTGCAATGCCAACGGAATTGGTTGGATCCCATACAGCCCAATGGCTCGTGGTGCACTGTGCGGGCAAGTTCAACGACCCGACAACAGCAGCGAACGGCAACGCACGGATGAATACATCGACATCTGGTATGGCAGGGATTCGGATCGTACAGTTAAATCACAAGTCGATCGGGTCGCAAAAAAGCATGAGGTTCAATCTGGTCAAGTGGCACTTGCCTGGGTATTGGGTAGGCATCCTGAGGTAGCACCAATTTTCGGCGCGGATAATGTTTCTCAACTTGACTCCGCTGTTTCCGCTTTAAGATTGCAATTGGATGATGATGACGAAAAATTGCTGACCGATAATTACCTACCCCGCCTCCGCAGTTGACGCAATGGTCATTTAGCCGCGCACTGCACAACCGCTACGCTTAGAGTTGCTGGAGCCTCTAAACTTTAGCGTCCCTATTCTTTTACCGTTACAAGGATCTTGTATGCCACTTTGGAAGCGTGTTCAATTTGCCGACGGCAAGCAATTTTTGCTGCGTCGACATCTCGCCGCTTAATAGCACGGACCATACGTCGATAGTTTGCGATTGACTGACGAGTCCAACTAATCGTGTGGTGAACCGTAGTTGCAGCGCGCAGGTAACGCACTCGCATGCGCAAACTTTGACTCATTGCGGCTACGAGGTTATTGCCACCTGCCGAAAATATTATCGAGTAATACGAGTCGAGTGCGTCGATGACGGCTCGGGGATCCTTTGCCTCAATGGCGTCCCGATAGTGATCAACCGCTGTTTCAAGTTCTACGATGTCGTCGTTCGATGCGTGTTCCACACACAGTCCGACAGCAAGAGGTTCGAGCGCCGCCCTTACTTCATATATTTCCCGTGCCTCATCAATCGTAACAAGGGACACAGTTGGGCCGACATGTGGCGTTATCGTGACCAATCCTTCTGTATCGAGTTGTCGAAGCGCCTCACGTACAGATGTTCGACTTACACCTGTGAGATTACAGAGTTCGCGTTCGATCAGACGTTCGCCCGGGCGGAAATGAAAATCGAGAATTGCCCGGCGCAATACTTCAACCGTTCGCTCTCTTAGCGTTCGACCACCGCGTTCGACCTTCAAGGTGAGCGCAGCTTGGCGATTATATACTTGCGTTTCCGCCATAGCTGGCAGTTTATGGGCAGCCTTCATTGCATTATGAAAGGATCAGCTATTGGATCCGGTGATGT
>CAYFFH010000286.1:0-4474 GCA_964342175.1 uncultured Enterobacteriaceae bacterium
GAGGTTCTCCGATATTGTTGTATTCAGGCAATGACTGTTGTTATAAGCCATTATTAGTTGATGGCGAGATATACCTTTTAGAAACCTGGGGCTTCCGTCAATTAATTGATGGAGAACATGTTAACGAGCTAAGTTATACGGGAGCTGTTACTGGAGTAAATAGAGACGAAAAAGTTGAGGTTGCAAACGGAAAAGTTTATGTTAAAGGTTATGGCGGAAATTCAGATCCTTCATATATCTATATCCTTAATTTAGAAACTGGAGAGTTGACTTTGCCTTCTGCCAACATTTCTGATGATATAACTTTTACTAAGTCGTTTGCAGTTGCACCTGATGGAAATTTATTAATGTATAGCCAGTCAAGTGTTACTAATGATGCTGGCGGCCAAACAATACAATGGAATATATATTCATATATGCAGAATGCAACTGTTAAAATTGATGCAGGAGAAACTTCGGGATCAGCAACTATTCAATCAATTGATGATGAGTCTTATGAAGGAGATGAGACTATTATCCTGACCCCTTCTGCCCCAGCAAATGCTGATTTAGCAGCATTAGACCCGATTGAAATTACAATAATTGATAACGATACTGCATCAGAGGTAACCTTTGCATTATCTGAAGATACCATAATTGAAAATTCTTCAGAAACAGTTTCATTGACAGCTACTATGGATGTAGTCTCAGGGTACGAAACTACAATTCAAATGAGTTTGTCTGGGACTGCTGATTTGGATACAGAATATACTGTGAGCGCTACAACTATAGTGATACCAGCGGGATCAGAATCGGAAAGCATAACTGTTTCTACGGAAGGCCTAGATGATGATGATGTAGAAATGTTAGAAACAATAATTTTTACTATTACAGAGATTACTAATGGAATTTCCGAGACTAATGAAATAACGCTTTATTTAGAGAGTGAAGATAATCCTGAACTTGTTTCTATTACGGCTGAGCCACTTGAATTTGCAGAGCATGAATCAGCACTAGTTACGGCAACAATAGACGCTGCTAGCTCAAGAAATGTCTATGTTCCTGTTTCTCTAAGTGGAACTGCGGATTATTCTATAGACTATTCTGCTAATTTTGCTTCACTTGGAGAATCATCAACAATAGCTAACCTTGCAACAGATTATAATGACTATGGAGTTCTTGATGATGGAAGACTTGTATTATTGCAAGGATATTATAATATAGTAATAAGAGATGCTGATGATAATACAACTTCATACTCACTAGGTGCTCTAACAGATGACGGACAAAATAATATGAATGCAACTAATTTTATTGTTGCAGGAGACAATATTTATTTAAGAGACTGGTCTGTTTTATCTAAATTGGATCTTACTACAATGGAACAAACTCAAGTTGGCACATTTTTTTCCAACAGCAGTAATTCTCAGTATAGGGAGACATTAGCATATGCTAATGACAAACTGTTCTATATAGTAAGAGATTATGTAGGCGGGCAAGATCAAAGCCGAATATATTCAAGAGACAATTCTGGACAAGTAACAGAGCTATATAGTGAACAGTCTGATCAGATCTTTAGACTAGCAGTAGATTCAGAAGAGAATATATATGTCCTAAGAGGATGGAATGAAATATATAAAGTTGTAGGGAATGAATTAGAAATGGTCCTTGACCTTTCAAATGGATGGGGCAATATATATGATATTAAGTGTCAGGGGAATGCATTATATGCACATATTTATTACAATGACATAAATGCTGAACAGATAATATTAGTACAGTCAGGCTCAAGTAACTCCTCATATACAGGAGCAGCTACTGTAATAGATGGAACTACTGAGCCAGCAGATGGCTCTTGGATTATAAGAGATTTTGCTTTGGGTAATGAGGGAGTATATTTATTTAATTACATTCCTAATCCTGAGGGAGACCAAACTAACTATGAAGTGGTTACTTTTAAAAGCAATCCTGAAATTGCGATTTTAGCCGGTAGTACATCTGGAACATTAGAGTTAATAGGAATTGAAGATAATTTGAATTCTCCTGGGGAAGAAGAAGATGAAACAATTATAGTAGAATTTTTATCACCAACAAATGCTGAAGTAGACGAGAATACAACATTTGAGGATATTACCCTTACTATATTAAATAATGAAATTTCAGTAGAAGAGGATTTAGATGCTCTAGCAGATGTTCCAGCACTGACCTATAGCTCAGTAGCATGGGGTGATTATGACAGGGACGGCGATCAGGATATGGCAATTATGGGACAAAGCTTTTTTGAGGGAACAGTTACAAGACTTTATGAAAATGTTGATGGAGTTTTTGTAAACAGTAATCCAGGAATTTTTGATCCTAGATTTGATGGAGAATTAATGTGGGTAGATTACAATAAGGATGGTTATATTGATTTAATTGTTTCTGGATTAAATGCTAATACGGAACCATCAACTACAATATATGAAAATATTGAAGGACAGACTTTCTCTGCAAGTATTGATCTGACATTGCCTGATTTATTTTCGACTTCTATGGATTCAGGAGATTTTGACAATGATGGAGATATTGATTTTGTAATAAATGGATTAAATGCTGAGAATCAGTGGAAGAAATATATTTATCTAAGAGAAGATACACAGCTGCTACCTGCAGAGAATTTTGAGAATCAATTTGATGAGACGGGAGTACCCTATGGAACAGTTAAAATAGCAGACTTGCAACTGGATGGTGATCAGGATTTATTTATCGTAGGAGAAAGCAGCTCTTTTGCTAAGAGGAACAGTTATATTGCAGACGAGTACAACTGGACCAATGAGAATATTCAAAACTCATCGAATAGCTCAATGGCTGTATTTGGAGAATATATATATATGATGGGTGATGAAGGAAATGATTTAATAATTAGAAGAAAATATTTGGCAAATTGGACTAGTGGCGGTTGGTATGTTTTTGGAGCAGAAAACTCATCCACACCCGAGTGGCCCTATGTTCCTGGACTTAAAAATGGAGACATAGCCATTGGGGATTATAATAATGATGGTTTTGAAGACCTGCTTATTACAGGAGAAAACCTTAATGGTGAAGGAGTAACAAAATTGTATAATGGAACGGAAGAAAGTAGTAATAATGTTGTTGGTACATTTATTGAAAATACAGATATTGAGATCATTGGACTCAGAAACTCTACTGCTGAATGGGTAGATTATGATACAGATGGAGATTTAGATTTATTTATTACTGGAGCCAATGATGATGGAGAATTTGTAAAGATGTATAGGACAGATTTACTAAATAAAACAAATAGTCCTGCCGATGTAATTACTGATCTTTCTTTTGAAAGCTTAGGAAATGGAAGAGTTATGCTATCATGGACAGCTCCTGATGATGATTTCTCATCATCTCCGGGATACATTGTCCGTCTAGGAACCTCAGAAGGAGGAACAGAATTATCTAATACAGAAAGTAATATAGATACGGGCCAGCGTTTAATAACAAAATCTCCAGAATTACAAACTAATTCTTATGAGATCTTATTAGATCCAGGGAACTATTACTGGTCAGTGCAATCTGTGGATGATGGTCTTATGGGAAGTGCTTTTTCAGAGGAACAATCCTTTCAGCTAACCTATGAATGGAAACTCTTAAATCAAGGAGGCATTATAGATAGAACCATCGACGCATTATCTGACCCTATAGTTAAGCTTACAGATATTGATGGGGACAACGATATGGATTTAGTATATGGATCTTCAGGAAACAACAACCCTCTTAAGATCTATAGACTAGGAGCCGATCAGTTTAATTACTTTGACCAGATAAGTGGAACTGAGAATATCACAAGTATTCAGTTTTTAGACTTTAACGACGATCTTGTTCAAGATGTATTGGTTAATACTTGGGACTCTTCTACAAATAATTCCTTAAGACTATATAATTCTCTTTCACAGGGTGGGTTTAATCAGGTCTTTTCTGCAGATGGTTTAGCTGAGGCAAAAGTAGAATTAATTGATATTAATAATGATGGATTAGATGAAATTGTTCAGATAGGTAGGACATCAACAACTTCAAATTCTGAATTAAAAATTTATGTGTATGAACAAGAGGGTAGTGCTCTTACTACAACGCCTCTTGATATTTCAGATCAAGTTAATGGAGACCAACCATTAAGAAATGGAGCCTTTGCTTTTGGAGATATTGATCTAGATAACGACAAGGACTTTGCTATTACTGGCGCCAGCAATTTTGGAGCTCAAAGTAAAACATATAGAAATGAAACAGTATATACGGAGACTATAGACCCGATTTTTACAGAAATAGCGGTTGATTTCCCTCCAGCAGTAGAAGCTACTTTAGATTTTGTAGACTTTGATAGTGATGGTGATTTAGACATGGCATTAACAGGATCTGGACCAAGCCCTATGTTTAAGATATTATCGAATAATGGTCAAGAGGGAGATGACCTTGCCTTTGAAGAAATAGCTAATACCGGTCTTGT
>CAYFFH010000287.1:0-4444 GCA_964342175.1 uncultured Enterobacteriaceae bacterium
TAGCCAAGAAGTTCACTGTGTTGGTGGAGTGTTTGCAATAACTAACCTAACTTCCCTACCAAATCCTCTGCTCTTAAATGCGTATAGCGCATCAGGGTGGATTCGTGTTTGGGATTGTTTTAGGGGGCAAAAGGAACACAATAGGACATCGTTAAACACACTAAAGCAATCGCAAACTCTACAATAGTAGAGTAAACCTACAATAATAGACCTAGCTCCTTACTTGACACGAAAGGGGTTGCTGACCCATACCCAGCCGCGCCAACCATTTTTCACTGCTTTAGGAGCATAAAAATTATACTTTGCTTGATTAGGGGGACGTAATTACCGCTGCCACTGGTCGAACGGTCCTAGAGCGAGTGCTCCACCATCGATCCGAAACGAAGCGCCATTAGCGAAACGTCCGACCGGTGCCACTAGATAGTGCACCAAACCAGCTATCTCATCAGGCAAACCTACCCGACCAACGATATTAATATTCTCACCCGACTCTTCTAAAGAATGGACAATTTCCGATGTTAATTGCGTGTCGACCAATCCAGGGTTGACCTGATTAACGCGAATTCCTGCAGCCATCCACTCTTTTGATAAAGCAACAGTCGCAGCACTCAATGCCCCTTTGGTAGCACCGTAGACAACGCTGCCGGGAGACGGTCTTTCACTATCGACAGAACCAATCATAACGACAGAAGGATCACTACTTTGCGCCAGATACTCATACGCATGCTGACACAGACGTAGCGGTGCCCACAAATTGAGTTCAACATATGCATTAAAATAGGCTCGATCTATGTCTACAAAAGGCATTGGGTCCCCACGACCTGCGTTGTTAACAAGTACGTCCAGGCCACCCAACATACTGACAGTTCTTTCGACCACCATATCGGTCTCTTCAGGGTCACTCAGGTCTGCTACTAGCGAATATATCGACCCATTGGACTCTGGTACCCCTCCGGAACGCGAAACAACGACAACGGTAGCACCAGCATTGGCCAGCCGTGACGCGATAGCAGCCCCAATACCGAAAGATGCGCCGGTCACGAGAACTCGTTGCTCGTCAAGGCTAAATCCAGAATCAGTCATAAGCCACAATCTCCTCAATTATTACGGGTGAGTCAATCCTTAAAGTGCAATTCATCGAAGACCTCTACTCCAATTATTTGGCATTAATTGGTGTGCATTTACATCGCGTTGAGGAAATCCTACGACATGAATTAAGAGATGCTACTAAACCAGACCTTAGTATTACGAATGCCCTGCTCATTGAATCACAGCAGAATCCTCATCTAAAACCTCCGGCAGCGCTTCCTTCATGGATTCTCCTATCTTTTGGATACAGTAATGCACCAGATCAGACCAATATCCGATTTAGACGAGACCATTCACTACTAGGATGATTGAGACCTGTTCAGCATCATCATACTTTTCAAACTTTTTCGACCATCTACTCACCTTTATTATTCCAGGAGGAACGAATAAACCGATAGAAAACAATGGCACACCACACCACAGCGGCACAGATCAAAATGCCAAATGTGGATATCCATATAACTGACGCCATGTCCATCTGTTCAGTTTAACCGGAACATTACATAACCCAGAATGTAGCATTTGAATAGAAATATAAGGTTTGGCAAATTCCTACAACGCTGCTGTTTGGGTTTAAGATAGCGGGATGTAACATCTGGTTGCTTAATTTGGTATATCTCGTCATTCGAGATTTGGATAGGAGGTCAAAAATTATGGCGATTAGTAAACTCACAACAGCCGTTCGGGCTGCTAAAACGATTAAAAGCATGTTACCTGACAGCTTTTTTGAGGATGTGAAGAAATATGTTGAAACCCAAGTTCAATCCGTAATTGGAAAAATGAACCTCGTGAGTCGAGAAGAATTCGAAGAGCAGAATAAACAGTTACATCAGTTACGCGAGAAAATCGAAAAATTAGAACATTCAACCGCCAAGCCCCAAGAAAAAACTGAGACAATGCCTAGATAATTTCGTAATTATGCAAAGCAATTTACGGCAGTAGTTAGTTATTGGAAATGAGACACATCTATATTTTTCCCTGTCTATTTCTGATTAGCGGTGTTGTAAATGCTGACTCAGTGATGTCAACTCTTCTCTTCAGTGACCCAGCGGCAAGATTCTTCCTTACACTTGCTGAAGTTTCTGTTGCAATGACTGCATTTGCTGGTATTGCGATTGTTATTGGCAGAAGAGGTAGTAATAAGTGGACAGATATAGATGTGATGCGGTTTACAAGCCTAACAATGAACGGTGTGTTAGCCGTTGTTTTTTGTCTGCTCCCATTTTTGCTATTTAATTCAGATACAATATTTCTAGAAGCTAACTGGAAAATGCTTTTGATATGTGCTGGTGTGCTTGGACTGATTGAAGTTCAGTGGAGAGTGCGACAAATATTCTCTGGTATCAAGGCTAATTATGATGAAGATTCAAATTGGTTTTCAATAATCTACGGAGCAAGTGATGCACTCATGTACATCACTTTATTTTCTGTGGTTTTCAATCTTATTGAATTGCCCGAATTAAAAATGCTCATTTACCTAATCATGTACCATCTTGCTAGCGCAATCTACATATTCCTCCGCATGATTAGACACGCGGGAATAGAAGTAGCGGATAGCACAAACTAAGGCTAGTTACAGACAGAAAGTTTGCAGTTTTAGTCGAATGGTGGGAATGGAGAGTAATAGCCTATTACGAGCATAGCCCCAATCTTTACCGATTCCACCAGGCGAGGTCGGAGAACGACCGAAGGTCAATCTCGTGGGTCCAAGCGGAGCGGTGCTGCTGGGCGATGTGATAGTACGTATCCGCTATTTTGGCCGGGAGAATCAAGCCGTCATGCTCCATACCGCGGGTCTCCCGCAACTCTTGAAACTTCTCCGGGCCGAGCATTTTGCCGAGCGTATCCGGAGCGTCGACAGAGCCGTCGATAAGAATGTGCGCTACGTGGATACCCTTGGGCGCGAACTCCGCATTGAGGCTCTGGCAGAGCATCCGCCGACCCCCCATCGCCGCCGCATGCGAATGCTGCGCACGGTTGCCACGAACCGCCGCAGTGGAGGAGGTCACCAAAATGGTTCCACCACCGCGCGACTCCATCAACGGACACACAGCTGAGGCGAGCCGAAACAACGCGAAGGTCGCGAGCCGCCAACCGGTCTCGAATTGCTTATACGTCGTTTCCTCGAGCGAGTGGTTTCCGATCTGGGCGCCGAGATTGAACACTGCAACCTCGATCGGTCCAATATCAGCCTCGATTGATGCGACCCGCTCCTCCAGGCTATCGGTCTCGACCGCATTGAGCAGAAAACCCGATGCGGAGCCGCCCTCTCTTTCGATCTCCTTAACGAGCTGTCTCAATCCATCCGCATTGGTCCGGCGACAGAGCACTGCGTGATAGCCTGCTTCCGCGAACCGCTTGCCGACGTTGCCTCCGACCCCAGCGCCAGCTCCTATTACAAGACAAATTGGTTTCATCCCGAGCCAAGTCCTAGTTCCAGTTTTAGAACCCTTCCAACAGATAGACCGTATACTACATCAGGCTCGGCAGTCAGACGATGATACCGAGAAAGATCATGCGAAAAGTTAGATTTAGTGAGTTAACACACAACGTCAGAGATTACATACATTTCCCAATCATCACCCTTTTTGTGGAGAGCATAAAACGTAGAGACCTTTTCAATGACGCTTTTATCTTTCCTGATCCGAGTTGCCGTAGTTATTACATGCGCCTTCGTTGCATTAACACCATCTGAGATATAGGTAATGGGATAGTCCACCAGTGACTTTATTCCATCAACATCATTCGAAAGAAAATACTCGATAAATTACCCATAAGTTGCAAGGACATCGACTTCATTATTTAATGGATTATCCTCCTTAGACTCAATCCTTAATCAGCCTCAACCTAAATATTTTTGATACCACGAATGAACCTATATTCGTGATAAAACATCGAGAATAGGGCCATAATCTGGACTCAGATGAACCATTAAACCCTAAATGATTTGAGAGTTAACCGGTAAACTTTTCAACTACAAATAATCGTTCTCCCTTAACAATACAGGTCCAACAAATGGCTTAAATATGATGTTATTACTCGCTAACTCCTTAACAGCTTGAGAATCTCACATGGACATACCCGATGGGGTGCTACTTGGGCTATTTGCTCTTGGTATGTTTACTATTTATCTTCTACTTAGGAAGAAGTAAAGAAAAGCGAGGCATATAACCGTATACCCCGCTCACCTTTACGACTGCAATACTACAGTTCCCAGAAAACCGGGCCTTCTTGGACTTCTGGCGGTGCATTCACAAGGTCCGCTAAGCGGCCGAGTAGCTCCCCAACCTTAGGCTGGGCGGCGGCTGCACTTTCTGCAGTATCATAGACGCCAATGGTTACCGACTTGCCTTCC
>CAYFFH010000288.1:0-4376 GCA_964342175.1 uncultured Enterobacteriaceae bacterium
TCAACGTAGTCCGGCGCTGGGATGGACGCTTGTTATCGAATGGGTTGTGATAAATGGCGGATTGTCTGCATTGGGGGCGGGGATCGCAGGGGGCCATATTTTTACTGTTGTCAGTGCGTTTGTCGCGGCACCTATAACTTCACTCAATCCAACCATTGGGGCAGGTTTCGTTACAGCATTGGTGGAAAGCTATATTCGCAAACCGACTGTCGGTGATTTTTCCACGTTACGCCGTGATACGTCGAGTTTTCGTGGTTGGCGTCATAATCGCGTCGCGCGGACATTACTTGTATTCGTGTTTTCCACGATTGGTTCGGCGGTGGGTACCTACTTAGCAGGATTTCGTATCGGTCAGCATCTTTTTAGCTGAATCTCATCGGTGAAATGTGTTGCCGATAGCGTTGTAAGCAAAGTGCACTAAAGATAATTACCTGAACACCGATGATGCCGATCGATAGCATCGGCTGATCCCATATCGGTGGGCGGATCAGCCAGCTTAAATTTTGGAGGCCAGTAGATTCAAGAATACTTGGTAGCGCCCAATATAAAAGCGCGAGAAGTATTATTGTCGAGGACTCTACCCTCTTACTCGTTCCGCTATAGGTAAAATAGAACAGCACGGCGAGGTCCCGTATCGCGTATAACCATATCGCGATAGCTCCTAACCTTACATTTTCGATTCGTAGCGAGGAATACTCAGGTGCGAAATGCATCGCAACGCAAACGAGCATACACAGTGCAGCTACCGTTAAGGACGCCATCCAGGCTGGCATGTCTTCAAAAAACCTTCGCTGTGAACTATTCTCGACATAGGTTTTAAGTCGTCGGAACGTTAGAGGATCACGATATAGCGCGAATGCAGAAAGATAGGTTGCGCCAATAGATACGACCAATCCCATCGCCGCCGCTAGTCCGATTGCCCGTGTAAGCGGGCAATCGGGCGGGATATATGAGCCGGTGAAATAGATAGTTAGATACAACATAAAACTGATCCACGCCCATGGCCTCGTCGCGATTGCAAGTTCCATACACATCAATCGATAGGCACCAAGGGTGTTCCACACAGCTAATGCGAACACCGAAGCGGTGAGAAATTTATTCCGGTTATAGGTCGTTCCATACCACTGAATTTCATCGGTAGATTTGTAGTAGATGGAAAAATAAGCATACAGTAAAGCCAAAATACCAACGGTAGCCCAGCTCGTCAGTGTACTCTTCCCATGCTTGTCGAAACGTGTACCTACCAGTGCACCAATGAGACTCAGGGATTGAACGAGGATCCCAGCGGCGATACAGGTTGCGATTACCTCCAGCCGCTCAAAGACTGTTGGTCCTTGTCGCCCGAAGAAATAAACGCACAGTGAAATACTCCCCGCAAACCATGGTATTACTGTCGCACCGGCTAGCTTGCCCCACGTCATCGACCAGGGGCTTAATGCAGACATGCGTTGTGCATCCCAGGTTCGCTCCCGAAGTTCATCGAGTAAGGATTCTCCTGCCCGGTGACTGCCCCATGCCATTGTTGTCAAAACGAAGATAACAAGACCTACATTCGCGACAAGGTTTCCAGAGCCGCGTGAATCGAACAGACTGACCAGGGTAAACACTCCTGCGAGAACACCGCCAACCAATATAAATCTATGTGTATTACACTCGAGTATGAGATTGCGCCGCAATTCAGGGTTTAAGATCATGTGGTTTGTCGTTGTCTTATGCTGTCCAAGTACGAACGCTGTAGGTCTTGCTCAACAGTCGAAAAATTTACGATAGCCGCGTCGGCTGCGATCAGCGTAGCGAGTAATCGTTGCTGTGCATTGTCGCCACCAGATAACTCGCAGATGATCCGAGTACCATCAGCGGTAACTGAGTGGACCTCGGGCCTCGTCGAAAGCATTTCAGCGATTGCAGGATTGGCCGTGAGAAGTTCAATTGAGATATGCCGGCGACTCTCGGCCTGCGTACCCAGCGGTCGTTGCTCGATGATCTGACCATCGCGCAGCATGAGCATCTCGGTTGCATAGGTTCCAAGCTCTGCCAGAATGTGAGAGGACACTAGAGAAGTTATACCAGATAACTTTAGGATCTTGATTAGTTCTCCTAAATTATGGCGTGCCTCCGGATCAAGGCCGGAAGCCGGTTCGTCTAGTATTAAAACGCGAGGTTCGTGTATTATCGCTTGGCCTACCGCGACCCTCTGGCGCAGACCACGCGATAATTCGCCAACCCTTTGGGTTAGGAGATCCGTGAGGTTAAGATGCTCTGCGGTTTGGGTTACTGAAGTGTCGATTTGGGTTTTTACACCGTTGGCTTCGGCAGCATAGCGTAGGCATTGCTTAACCTGTAGTTCGTCGTATAAGCCAAAGGTGTCTGAAAGATACCCAATTGTTTTGTGCGAACGTCGTGGATTTTTGATGACATCGATACCGTCTACAAAAATGTCGCCAGATAGCGGCCGCTCGAGGCCACACAAACAACGCATCAACGTTGTTTTTCCGGCACCATTTGGCCCAACTAACGCGGTAACGCTATCGGATTCGATTGAAAAACTAACATCATCGATCGCACGATGGCCGGGATATTCAAAGATTAGATTGTGAACATCGATCATGATATTTGATGAATGCGCTACCAATTATGAGGTTTTAATAAGCTCTATTTTTAGCCGCATGCCAGCTTTATGTTTGGCGCCCAGTGAAGAGATTATACTAATTCACTCACGGTACGCATCGGCATGAAACTCTTTTGCCTATAATTATAGATATTTCGATTTTATCGCAATGAAACCTTGGCTTAACATTTTATTCCGCGCCGACGTTGTGCAGCGTTCACTAACAGTGGCCGCTATCGTTGGCACGTTACTAGTGCTAATAAATTATTGGGATAGGTTGTACCCTTATTCGCTTGATTTCAACACGTGGGTAAAGATCGCTTTGACCTATTGTGTTCCGTATTGCGTTTCAAGCTATGCTTCCGTAAGCACAATAGTGGAGCAATCTAGAAAATGAAAATATCGACTGCCGATCAAAAAGTTGCTCATCATGGTGGTTGTCATTGCGGAGCAGTCCAGTTCGAGTTTCTGGCACCCCCGAACATTAAAGTAATTGATTGTAATTGTAGCGTCTGTTCTATGAGTGGATTTTTGCATCTGATTGTAGATGCCACCGATTTTTCGCTCATATCTGGCGAGGGCACGCTGACTAGCTACGC
Source organism: uncultured Enterobacteriaceae bacterium (assembly GCA_964342175.1). GTDB lineage: Bacteria > Pseudomonadota > Gammaproteobacteria > UBA11873. The sequence goes on from CAYFFH010000288.1 coordinate 3,208, forward strand.
GTTTAATACACAAACCGCGTGTCATCTATTTTGTTCTAGTTGCGGGATAAAATCCTTTTATATCCCGCGGTCTCACCCAAACGCTTACAGTGTTAATGCGAGATGCGTGAAGCGCGGCAGTTATACGCGGATGGATATCGAAGCCTTTGACGGGATAAATTGGGAAGAATCAATTGGCAGTCTCCGATGATAATGGACAGGCTCAGTCGAACGCCACTTTGAGACTCGTATAAAATCGTGCATTTAGCTAGGAATATCCGTGGGTTCTAAAAGGTTCGAACGGGTTGTCCGAACGTTGTCTCGTCGACAAGTAGATCTGACCATTGCGATGGAGAATGTGCACAAAACTAGGAATCTTGGCGCTGTGGCAAGGACTTGTGACGGGGCGGGAATCGGTCAAATCCATGCCATCTCGACGGATCCAACAGCCGTTAAATTAGATCATAAGGCTGCCTGTGGAACGGAAAAATGGATCACCGTTCGACAACATTTGACGATCGCAGCTGCCTATTCAGTGTTCCGTAACCTAGGGTTAAGGATTTTGGCGGCGACCGTAGAGCATGGGACTGTCGACTTTAGATCAATAGATTACACCTTGCCGTCGATCATTGTGGTCGGGTCGGAATTGGATGGCTTGTCCGCCGAAGCCTTGGAAAATGCAGATGTACTCCTTCATGTCCCGCTGATGGGAATGGTTGAATCACTCAACGTGTCGGTAGCAAGTGGCATTATTCTTTATGAGGCGGTGCGACAACGTGAGCAAGCGGGTTTTTACGCCTCGCCTCAGATAGGACAATTGGAATTCGATCGACTACTGTTTGAGTGGCTACATCCTAGAGTTGCGAGGTATTGTCAGACGACTGGGCGACCATACCCTCGATTGGACGAAGGTGGGGAGATCCAAGAGTCGATTTCTGGGAATCTACGCGAGGGGTTCAAATAGCTCAGAGGCAGATACCTATAGGATGTTGAGATTATCTCTCTATGCCGTTAGCCGGACGACTGGAACTTTGTTTCCATCTATTCCATTCCTACCGAGTGCATTATATGGGTTGTATATATTAGAAAAAAAAAGCCCCACCCTTTGGGTGAGGCTTTGGAAGAAAGAGTTGTCAGGCAGTTTACATCATTCCACCCATTCCACCCATTCCACCCATTCCACCCATTCC
>CAYFFH010000289.1:0-4358 GCA_964342175.1 uncultured Enterobacteriaceae bacterium
AATAGCCTACCGACAGTTTTGATGATCCCCATCATCAGAATTGAGCACCAACACTAAATCTAAATGTTTGAGTTTTATCAAAGCTTTCTTTCAATAATGCTTTGGAAAAATCAATATTTATGGGGCCAATAGGAGAGGTCCACAGTAACCCCGTTCCTAAAGATAACCGAAGTGAGGAAGAGTCCTTAATGGTTGAGACCGACGAATCATTTTTACCAAGACTCCCCGCATCACTAAAAACCCGCCCTCTAACACCATATTCTTTCGGCAAACCTACCGGGAACGTAACCCCAAGACTTCCCCTAAAAAACCAATTTCCCCCCACAGAGTCTCCGGTGGCGCTATCTCTAGGTCCCAGCCCTGCCAATTCAAAACCACGAAGAGAATCTCCACCAAGATAAAACCGGTCAACTATACGAACGTCTTTACCGAGTCCCTGTACATAACCAACCCCACTAGAAAAGTTGATTATCCACTTTTCGGTAATCGGATAGTAGGAGCCCATTCTCAATTCATTACGAAAATATGCGGTGTCACCCCCAAAACCGGCAATTGTATTACCTATTTCTAAAAAATAACCATTGGTTGGGGTGAGACGATTATCTCTTTTATCGAATAATAGCTTGTGACCTATCGCGGAAGTTACAAAATCCCCCTCCTGTTCCTTAATTGCTAACGAAGCACTTGATGGAACATCAGTTATCTTGTCACCTCTAAGTGTATATTTCCAGCGTTGGGATAATACGTCGGAGACCTCGTAACCTGCCCTCAAGGCAAACCCTGTTGAACGTTTATCGAATGAGCTTTGCGACTGGAGGTTTTTAATTGTTCTAAATATATCAAACCCTGCTGCCAACTTTTTTCCCAGGAAATATGGTTCGGTAAAAGAAATATCCGCTTGTTTTTTCTTTGCTCCTGCTTGAATCCCAAATTTCAAATCTTGTCCTCGACCTAACAAGTTTTGTTCACGAATACTGGTATCACCTAAGACCCCGTTAGTAGAGGAATAACCCGCACCAAAGGAAATTGACCCTGTGGAGCGTTCCTTTACTTTTACGTCAATTACGGTTTTATCCCGCGCAGATCCACTTCTAGTATCGACGTCAACACGGTCAAAGAAACCTAATTTTTGGACGTTTCGGCGTGACCGACGCAATTTGGAAGTATTGAACGCATCACCCTCAACAAGACTCATTTCTCGTCGCACCACCTGATCCAAAGTCCTTATGTTTCCATTAATATTAACGAGCTCTACAAAGGCTCGCCTTCCCTCTCGTATAATGAACGAGACGTCAACAATACGACGCGCTCGATCACGTCGCACTTTCGGGCGGATATCTACAAACGCGTAGCCCAACTCTCCGACAGAATCGGTAAGCACCCCAATCGTCTTTTCTAAACCATCGGCATCGTACCACTCACCCGTTTTTATTTGTGACAGCTCTCCTAAACTTTTAACATCTACATTCTTCAATTCGGTTTTAATGCCGATATTCCCAAACTTATATCTATCGCCCTCTTCCACCGTGAAGGTAATAAAGAAATCTTTTCTATCCACAGTGAGTTCAGCCACCGCGGACACTACCCGGAAATCGGCATATCCATTTGCAAGATAGTGACGCCTTAACAATTCTCGATCAAAGCTCAAACGATCAGGATCGTATGTATCCTGAGATGTTAGGAGGCGATACCAAGCCGATTCCTTTGTCTGAATAATTTCACGCAGATCACCATCAGAAAACGCCCTATTACCAACAAAGGCTATTTTTCGTATTTCAGTTGGCGGACCCTCATCAATCTCAAACACCAAATCAACCCGGTTTTGCGGTAACTCAATTATCTTAGGTGTAACAGTTGCTGCAAAGCGTCCTGACCTTCGGTAGATTTCAATAATCCGTTGACTGTCGGTCTGAACACGGGACCTTGTGTAAACAACACGCGGCCGCAATTTTACCTCGCTTTGTAATAATTCCTTTTCTAAAAATTTATTACCTTCAAATACAATTTGGTTAACGATAGGATTTTCAACAATTCGCACCACCAACACAGATCCATCACGCTGCATTCTCACGTCCGCAAAAAGCCCCGTGCCGAATAAATTTTTGAGAGCTTCGTCAAGCCGAAATTCTGTGAGGGAATCGCCTACATCGATCCCCATATAAGACTTGATCGTTTCATTCTCTATTCTTTGGGTACCCTCTATCCTTATCTCGTTTAGCCGCTCCCCAGGACTCTGTGCAAATGACATAGGAGAAAGCACCGTAAAAAAGCCTATAATGCATACAGCGACTAAAACTAGTTTGCGAGTGATCCTTACTTGCAATATATCGCTCCTAAATCAGCCTTGTAAAAAATTCAACAAATTGATCAAACAAAATTCTGATGTCATTAAAGGTAACAAATAACATTAACGCCAAGAGCAGCAAAACGCCCAGACGCATACTATATTCCTGCGCTCGCTCACCGAGAGGGCGCCCCCGCAATGCCTCTATCGCGTAAAAAAATAAATGCCCCCCATCTAATAAGGGTACAGGAAAAAGGTTAACTATTCCTAAATTGATTGACAAAATAGCCGCCAGCATCAAAACGTTAATTATCCCTAGCTTCCAAACATCACTAGACATTTTTGCAATCCGTATTGGTCCCGCCAGTTCCTCCGTTTTTCGTGTACCATTTAAAATTTGCCCGAGCGCCGTAAATATATTTTCGGTCAAAACGTATGTTTGCTTTGACCCTTCCAAAATAGCGCCAAACGCCCCATGTTTCTTCATTTCTTGGCCAACCGCTCCAGCGGACACACCTAAGCGACCGTACTTTTGATTTCCAACATCCGTTTCTATACTGACGACCTCCGGAGTAGCGGTTAATTGAATAGTTTTCCCCTGCCGCTTAACCAAGAAGATCATTTTGATACCTGGATTAATCAATACCATCTCTCTCACTTCTTCGAAGCGCCTAACCGTTTTCCCGTCAACCCCGATTATTTTGTCCCCCGCGACAAATCCAGCACTTTCAGCGGCCGAATCTGCTACTACTGAATCGATGGTCGTTGGCGTATATGGTTGCCCTATCGTCATGAATATTCCGCTTAGAATAAACACAGCAAGCACGAGATTCGCCATCGGCCCCGCAATTACTATAAACGCTCTTTGGGCAATAGATTTAGTGTGGAAAGCGAAGGCAGCCTCATCAGCGGATATCTCCGACGTGGATTCACTATCACTCGGCACGTTTTGCATTTCCCCAAACATTTTCACGTATCCACCAATAGGGATTAACGCGATCTTCCAACGAGTACCCAAACGATCAGTCCAACCCAAGATCTCACGCCCGAACCCCACCGAAAACATTTCAACCCGAACGTTACAAGCCCGTGCTGCCAAGTAATGCCCTAGTTCATGAAAAAACACTAAGGGGGTTATAACAATCAAAAATGGGATAACCCACCAATCAGCTATAAAGTCTATCATTCGTTTAAAACACCCAACATCCCGCTCGAAATTGACTTTTATCCCTCATGAATCACGCTTCAACACTTAAGTCTGCAACCGTGTCTTGAGCAAGACGTCTAGCTATACCGTCAACCGATAATACATCATCGATAGATCCAATCTTTTTAACTGATGTACGTTCTAGGGTTTTGCCAACTATTTTAGAAATATCTAAAAAACCCACTTTCCTGTCTAAAAATGCGGCAACTGCTTCTTCATTAGCAGCATTCAATACCGCGGGTGCAGAGTCCCCAATTTTTAAAGCTTCCCTCGCCAAAGCAAGGGCAGGAAATTTTTGCGTATCGGGAGTTTCAAATGTAAGGGCCCCGATGTCCTGTAATTTAAGACTAGGTATCGGTAACTCCATGCGACGTGGCCAAGCCAAAGTATACAAAATCGGTGTTCGCATATCCGGCGAACCTAATTGAGCCAATATGGAACCATCAATATACTCAACCATACTGTGGATAATGGATTGCGGATGAACTAAAATATCTATCTTTTTTTCCGGTAAACCGAAAAGAAAGTGAGCCTCAATAACCTCAAGCCCCTTATTCATCATGGTAGCGGAATCGACCGATATTTTATCTCCCATATCCCAATTTGGATGTGCGATGGCCTGAGCCGGAGTAACATTAAGCATTTCTTCGTGACTTTTTAATCTAAACGGACCGCCAGACGCGGTAAGAATTATTTTTTTTATTTCATCACAGTTATCAAAATTAAATACTTGAAATATTGCATTATGTTCAGAATCAACAGGTAAAAGCGTACATTCGGTTTTTATAATTTGATCGAGCATTAGCTCACCAGCGCAAACCAGACACTCCTTATTCGCGAGGGCTACAACAGACGCAGTTTTTACTG
>CAYFFH010000290.1:0-4306 GCA_964342175.1 uncultured Enterobacteriaceae bacterium
ATCCGGTGCCGATATTTCAAAGTTTGATAGCGAACGGGCAACTACCGATCGGATTAAGGGTTACGGGATCTCTGTTAATCGTGGTTATAGAGCGATCCAGTACTCGTCGAAACCGACCATAGCTAAGATCCACGGATATTGTTATGGCGGAGGAGTCGGGATCGCGGTATGTTGTGACTTGCGGATATGTTCCGATGACGCGAGTTTTTGCATCCCTGCTGCGAAGCTCGGCGTGGGATATGGCTTCGAGAATACGCAGGTGTTGATGGATCTCGTTGGCCCGTCTTTTGCGAAGGAAATTTTCTATACTGCTCGCCGTTTCGATGCTGAAGAGGCGCGATTAATGAGATTGGTGAACCGAGTCGTGCCTCGCTTAGAGCTCGACTCCTACATTCAGGAGTATGTAGAGAAAATAATAAACAACGCACCCCTATCACTGCGTGCAACGAATTTGATTGTAAACGAATTGCTGAAGAAAGAAGGTGAGCGTAATTTAACTCTATGTGAGAGCCTAGTCGAAGACTGTTCGAAAAGTGAGGATATCGAAGAAGGGAGACGCGCATTCATGGAAAAGCGCGCTCCTGTGTTTATTGGGCAGTAGGTTAGGAGATATCGTTTTATTTTAATTGTGATAATTGACGAGGCCCGGCGGATCTAATTGGTGCCATTTACCGGAAAACGTGGATTACACTCATTTTAAAACGAACAACGTCGGATACATACGTTGCTATAATATGTCACCCGCTGCCAAGCTAATTCTCGCTGTTATATTTCACAATTGTGGTGCTAATAATATAGTCTAAGTTCGGAAAGTGCTTGTTTAGATATGCGTTCCCTTCCGACTGGATCCGAGTTTGGTTAGGGCGTTCTTCGTATTCTCCATTTATGCTGTCAACGACTTCCATTCCCCCGGAAATTACCTCACCAAAAACCGAGAAGCCCATGTTATCGAGAAAGCTGTAGTCAGCGTAATTGATGAAAAGTTGAGTGGTGCGGGAGTTTGGTCCGGATGTTGCGAAAGTCACTCGTCCTCTGGTGTTCGACTGAACTACAGGGTCGTCTTTTATCTTTGCGGCTTGGCTTCGCTGCCAAGCGGCGTTGACCAATGGATCACCGTGGATCCCCCATTGCACGACAAAACGTTCCGGGCCGCGACCAGGAGCGATACGAAAAAATCGTGTTTCATCATAGTATCCATTCAATACGAGATTGTAGAAACGATCGGATCCGATCGGCGCCCATATTCGTTTAGCCCGAACTACGAAATCTCCGACTGACGTGTGAAATAGAACATCAAATTCCGCGGGCGCAGTGTGATTCATCTCCTCGTGGTCAGGGTTAGAAAGGATTGTCCGAGCGATCTCAGACTCATCAGGAGCCGTCGAGCTGCCAGTAGCTGCAGCCAAAGCTTTTGAGTAACCGTATAGAAATAAGTTACCAACAATCACACAAAGTAGCATCAATCTGGCCATATACAACTCCTCGGTAAGCAAAGCCTAAGTAACGATTAGATATATCATCATATCGGCAAATATAGAATTTTCATCTTTAGCGAGACAACGAATCCCTGCAGGGCTACGATAGCGAACTCGATTTGGGAGTGGTTCAAACTTTGGAAACCTTAAACGAAAGATTCAGCCTCCGTGTCGACGGGGATCGTTTATGGCGATCGCTGATGGATATGGCGCAGGTCGGTGCGACTATGATGGGAGGTTGTAACCGGCAGGCCTTGTCAGATGAGGATCGCGCCGGTCGTGATCTGTTTTGTGCATGGAGCGTAGAAGCTGGCTGTAAAATTCGTGTTGATGATATGGGAAATATTTTTGCGCGGTTGGAAGGACAAGATCCATCGCGGACAGCTATTCTTATCGGATCTCATCTAGACACGCAACCAACCGGAGGAAAATTTGATGGCGTGTATGGTGTGCTATGCGGCCTAGAGATCTTGCGCACTTTAAACGGGTTTGGTTTTAAAACAAACGGCCCATTAGAAGTCGTTGTGTGGACAAATGAAGAAGGTGCGCGTTTCGCGCCTGCCATGAACGGCTCTGGTGTATGGGCGGGAGTTATTGACCAGTCGGAGGCCTATCGGCAGCAGTCTACAGATGGGAAAACGTTTCGCGAAGAGTTAGAGCGGATCGGATATCTAGGTAGCCATCGGGCAAGCCCGTTCCCTGTCCGGGCAGCATTCGAAGCACACATTGAACAGGGCCCCGTGCTTGAAAACGAGGGTAAGCAGATTGGGGTTGTTACAGGAGTTCAAGGCATACGCTGGTATGACCTCACCATTGAAGGTGTCCCGGCTCACGCGGGAACTACTCCAATGAGCTTGCGACGAGATCCGGCGCAGAGCATTGCTAGGGTCATATCCGAGATCTCGCGTGACATAGAGATGATAGATAGCGATGCACGGATCACCTTTGGAGTTTTGAGATCCGTTCCGACGTCGCGTAATACGGTGCCGCAAACCGTGCACACAAGTGTCGATTTGCGACACCCTAAATTAGAAACGCTCGACGACATGGAGACGCGGTTGCGTGATGTAATCGATGATGAATGTAGGCGACGTGGAACCGTTGGCACACTGGATTGTATTTGGGATTCGCCAGCAGTTACATTTGACGACGGTTGTGTAGAGTCAGTTCGCGTTGCTGCACAGCAACTTGGTTGCCGATCCAGGGACATAGTCAGCGGAGCTGGGCACGACTCGGTCTATGTGTCGCGAGTCGCGCCTACCGCAATGATTTTTGTACCTTGCGCTGGCGGGCTGAGTCATAACGAGGCGGAAAGCGCTGCAGCTGAAGATTTAGAAGCAGGGTGTAATGTGCTATTACAGGCAGTCCTGGCTGTTGATGAACTTGAGTAATTTTGAGTCGGTAGCATATGGGAGCCTGACTAAAAAAGTTCGTTAGATAGAAATTATTGGACCTGACGCTCACCGTGCAAATAATTGATATTAGATTGTTGGACAACCTACCGTAGATGCTTGGTTTGCCGGAAGAGGACCTTAATCTGCGTAAATCTATTAGGTGTAAAATGAAACGGGTGGAGGGTTCCCATTGATCATGTAATCTCCTACGACTTGCTCCTTGTAATGGATTGGGTCATGCAGGGATAGCGTGCGAGCATTGCGCCAGTGCCTTCCCAGATTCAAGGTGTCTAAGGTTGACGCCGCACCGCTCATTTGAAATAAGCCTTCGCCGGCTTTCAGCGCGGCTTCTACCACGATGATTTTCGATTTGTGCAGTTCGATGGCTGCTCGCGCACGTGTTTCGGGCGAGCGATGTTCGCGGGCGTAATCCATTAGGTCATATGCAGCGTTTTGCAGCGCTTCTCCAGCGTCCACATGCGCTAAAATATTTCCCATCTGGCGTTGGAGTAACCGATCCTCGGCGGCAGTTTCCGTGTTTGCGTGGATCCACGGCCGCGCGCTCTCTTTGATGTAATGGGCAGCGTCGGTTACTGCGTTGCGTGCGATTCCAAGTAAGATGGCACCAAAATAGGCCTGAGGGAGCACGCCCAAAATTAAGCTATCGGCGCCACTTAAAGTGTCAACGAGGGCGGTTGGCGAGATGCGATCTGATGAAATTCGGACGTTGTCGAATTGCGTAGTGCCACTGGCGGTTGTACGTTGGCCCATGGCCGACCAATCGTCCAGGACAGTAACGCCTTCGGCGTCCATCGGCACGTAGGCTAGTAGGATTTCTCCGGTCTGTGGATTGACTCCGTTGATATAGGCCTCATTCCCAGCCAGACTCCCGGTTGAATAAAACTTGGTCCCGTTGACTAGCCAATCTGATCCATTGGGTTCAATCTTGACCCTGTAATCAAAAATGGATTTGCCGCCGAGTTCCGAATATGCATTGGTCCACCACAGGTCACCAGATACGACTCTTTTGTTATGTTCTGCCTGTAGCGCTGGTGGCATTGAGAGGTTATATAGTTCGACCCCATGAATGTGAATGAAGGCCATCTGCGCAATATTTGAATCACCGGCGGCGAGGATTCGAACGACGCGAACAGCATCACTATAAAGCGCCCCCGAACCACCTTGTTCGGTCGGGACAAATAGCGCTTGTAGACCGCTGGTGCGGAGTTGTTGCATTTGTTTAGCGGGAAATTTTCTTTCTCGATCCCGCTCGGCTGCACCGGCTTCAAATTCGCGTGCGAGTTCATGGGCACGGTCTAGAATTGCATTACGGTCTTGGAGCGGCAGTGTCGGTTTCATTGAATGCTCCTTGGGAGATTAAAACTAAAGCAATGATATGTTGCCCGCTAGCTGAATACCATGGGGTAGAGGCTGAGT
>CAYFFH010000291.1:0-4302 GCA_964342175.1 uncultured Enterobacteriaceae bacterium
AGCCCACCAGCGTTGAAGATGCGCTTGCTTTGTACAAGGCAAGCGCTGATCCGAAGTTTGTCGCTGGAGGTATGACCTTGCTGCCAACGATGAAGTTGCGTTTGGCACAACCCAGCGATCTTATTGATCTCGGCAGCGTCGCTGTTTTAACTGGGATTATAGAAACTGATGACACGATCAGTATAGGTGCGGGAGTACTGCATGCTGACGTTGCTGCATCTAAGGAGGTCAATCGGAGAATCCCTGCACTATCCCATCTGGCTGAGAGCATTGGTGACCCGCAGGTCCGTAACCGTGGGACGATTGGAGGTTCAATCGCAAATAACGATCCTGCAGCCGACTATCCAGCTGGAGTGCTTGGATTAGATGCGACGGTAATAACAGACCGCCGGGAAATCATGGCTGACGATTTTTTTACCGGCATGTTCGAAACTGCACTGCTCCCAGACGAGCTCGTCGTATCCGTGCGGTTTCCCGTGCCGAAACGTGCGGCTTATGTGAAATTCCCGAATCCGGCTTCGCGCTATGCGATCGTAGGTGTAATGGTAGCGGAATGCGATTCAGGTATCCGCGTTGCGGTTACTGGTGCTGCGCCTTGTGTGTATCGGTTTACGGCAATGGAGGAGGTGCTCAGTAAAGAGTTTAGCCCTCATGAAACCGATGCGGTTGTATGCGACCCTGATGGGTTGAATGAAGACATTCACGCAAGCGCCGAGTACCGAGCGCATCTCGTAGGTGTTATGGTCCGCCGGGCAGTGGTTGCTGCAAATTAGCCAAGCCAAATCTTAGTGCTCCCAGCCCGTCGTGCTGACAAAAACGGGCATCCTTTTGGACTAACAATTTCAGGTATTTTCGATGGAACGACACGGTTGTTCACATACTAGTAGTGCACCGCTGCATGAACACGCGTCGAGTGGCGTCCGGGCGCAATATGTCTGTCCGATGCATTCAGAGGTCCTCGAGGAACAGGCTGGAGATTGCCCGAACTGCGGTATGGCATTGGAACCAGTGTCCTTTGATCGTGTTCTACTCCAGGACGACACTGAATTGCGTCAAATGCTTTTTCAATTTTGGACTAGCGTCCCATTTACCGGAGCACTCTTATTACTCGCGATGGGTGAAATGATCCCTGGGATCGAGTTTCGGCAATGGCTTGGTCCCGAGAAATTCGGGTGGGGGCAAGCCGTGCTAGCAACTCCAGTGTTAATGTGGTGTGGGCGCTTGTTTTTGATTCGAGGTTGGCGATCAGTCGTTAACTTTGCACCGAACATGTGGACTTTAATCTCAATCGGAACACTCGCAGCATATAGCTTCTCTCTAATTGGCCTTCTTTTCCCGAATTCGCTGTCACGGGTATTCCAAGGTGAGGTGGGCACAGTGCCGCTCTATTTTGAGGCCACTGCGGTGATCATCACCTTAGTTTTACTAGGGCAAGTGCTCGAATTAAGAGCCAGAGGCCGTACATCTAAGGCATTGCTTGATTTGTTAGATCTTGAGCCTCCAAACGCGAGGATTGTTGACTTTGACGGGAAGGAGAGAGACATCCCAGTTTCAGAGGTCTCAATTTCCGATCTGCTACGGGTTCGCCCAGGAGAAAGAGTGCCGGTTGACGGCCAGATAACCCAGGGCACGACTACTGTGGATGTTTCCATGTTGACCGGTGAGGCCATGCCACAGGAGAAACAGGTAGGCGATCTATTAAGCGCCGGCATGGTCAATCAAACTGGCAGTGTGATTATGCGTGCAACCGGTATTGGGCAGGACACTTTACTTTCTCATATCATTGAAATGGTGGCCAGCGCGCAGCGTTCGCGGGCGTCGGTTCAAGGCTTGGCGGATATCATCGCAGCCTGGTTCGTACCGTTGGTTGTAATTTGTTCGGTTGCTACTTTCGCCACATGGATGCTAGTAGGGCCGGATCCTGCGATTTCCTATGCTTTAGTCTCATCCGTGTCTGTTCTGATTGTTGCTTGTCCATGTGCCTTGGGGTTAGCCACACCGATGTCGGTCATGGTTGGAATAGGTAGGGGGGCGCGCGAAGGAATCCTTGTCCGGGATGCCGAGGCGCTTGAGTTCCTCGAGTTGGCGGAGATCTTGCTATGTGACAAAACAGGCACACTCACTATCGGTCGCCCAGTAGTGGAAGCTGTCGAGTCATTTGGGGATCTGAGTGAAGAACAACTCCTCTCCATTGCTGCTGGGGTTGAGTGCGCGAGTGAGCATCCCTTGGCCACCGCATTGCTCGAGGCAGCCATCGAACAGAAGTTGATTTTGCCGACGGTCCAGAACTTTGAAGCAGTGGTGGGTCAAGGTGTAATCGGCAATATCAATAGTCAACAAGTGATAGTCGGCAATTTCACGTTCATGCGGAGTTATGGAATCGATACAGGATCTTATTTGTTTCATGCTAAGAAATATTGCGAAAAAGGAGCAACAGTCATCTGGATCGCAGTTGATAGGGTATTGAATGGGTTGGTCGCGATCACCGATCCCATCAAGGATACATGCCCTATCGCTCTTGAATCGCTACGTTCTGCTGGAATGAGAATTGTCATGGTCACGGGTGACGATCATGCGACCGCGGTTGCTATCGCTAACCGAATCGGAATCGATGAAGTACATGCAGAGATGAGGCCAGAACAAAAGCATGCGTTGGTAAAATCTTTCCAACAAGACAACATGCGGGTCGCGATGGTGGGTGACGGAGTCAATGACGCCCCAGCGTTGGCGCAAGCGGATGTGGGTATTGCTATGAGCACCGGTGCTGATATCGCAATAGAAAGTGCAGGTGTGACCTTGGTAGAAGGAGATCTGCGGCGTATCGCAAAGGCGCGGTATTTGTCGACCTTCACAATGCGCAATATTCGCCAGAATTTGTTTTTTGCTTTCGTCTATAACAGCATAAGTGTCCCGATCGCCGCTGGAGTTTTATATCCTTTTTTTGGGATCTTACTATCCCCAGTGCTAGCCGCCGCCGCGATGAGTCTCAGTTCAGTGTCAGTTATAGGGAATGCGCTGAGATTGCGTAACATTAATCTTTGATTACAACATGAGTGGACTAGTTACTAACTACGATATCGTAACAAAGAGTGATTGCTGAGAACGTAAAATTAATCGGGGAGCCGAACTGCAAGTTTTAGTCGAATATTAAAGTCGCTTGTGCCATCTCATTTTTTTGCGTTATTTATTTTGTTAATCGGTTTTTCACCTTGTTTGTGCCCGGAATTCATCCGGGAGCTGATAGTGGGGGATAGCCTAGAGTGCGGGTAGTGCTACCTGTTAGACTGTTCGATCCGGGCCAAACAAATTAGGATCTCGTGTAGCAATGACTCTAGCCATCAATAAAAAGAATAAACGTGTCGCTGCTTGGTTACTATCGTGCTGCTTCTTGGTCTTCGCGATGGTGGTGCTCGGAGGAGTCACTCGTCTTACAGGGTCTGGCTTGTCGATGGTTGATTGGCGACCAGTGATGGGCGTACTGCCGCCTATGAGCGACATCGACTGGTCGGAGACTTTTGCGCAATATCGTGAATCTCCCGAATTCCAGAAAATTAATTTCGCGATGGACGTGCATGGTTTTAAAAGGATTTTCTGGTACGAATACTTGCATCGATTATTTGGGCGAGTGATCGGTATTGTATTTCTGATCCCTTTTCTATACTTCCTCGCACGAGGCTACATTTATCGTCACGAGTGGCCTAAATATCTTCTGATGTTCTTATTGGGAGGAATGCAGGGCGTGTTGGGATGGTACATGGTAAAAAGTGGTTTAGTTGATAACCCCCACGTGAGTCAGTATAGGCTCACGGCACATCTGATAGCCGCGTTCTTGATTTATGCTTATATGTTTTGGGTTGCGATGGATCTGTTATATAGAAGTAACGATGGTCATCGTCACTCCTGGTATATCAAGACGTTAGGGTTGACTGGATTAGTCACAGTTACTGTCCTATCCGGAGGTTTCGTGGCGGGATTGAAGGCGGGCCTTGTATACAACACTTTCCCACTCATGGGCGAGCAGTTAGTGCCGCCTGGGCTATTTGCATTAGAGCCGGTATGGCGGAATGTTTTTGAAAACGTTGTAACGGTTCAATTCAACCATCGTTTATTGGCGATTACTACATTCGTAGCTATTGTCGTGTATTGGTATTTTGGTCGGCACCAAGCGTTCCCATCGCGTGCTAAATCTGGGTTGGAGGTATTGCTATTACTCGCTTTCGTGCAGGTGGCGTTAGGAATATCGACATTAGTTCTACACGTGCCTGTGACCCTGGCGGCATTACACCAAGCAACGGCGTTACT
>CAYFFH010000292.1:0-4297 GCA_964342175.1 uncultured Enterobacteriaceae bacterium
ACAGTGGAAACGCAATCATGAGAAGTTCGATATCTCCGACGGAGAAATTCCGGTTTTCCCGACAATCGCAAGTCAATTCAGCGACCCGGGAATGACGTGGATGTTTATGTATTTGTGTGACCTGTTGGCGAGAAACAGTGGTGTCGACGATAAAATACGCACTCCAGACATCGATCCGGTGACCAAAGAACCACGTGCGACGATTTTGATTCCAGGAGACAAGGCACGCTACTTATCAGAAATTGCGAAACAGGGTCGTGCGATAAATAAGCGTATTGAAACGGTTGCTTGCAATGCAGCAAACACGGCGCAGCATTGTTATGAGGCTCTGAAAGCGATAGGTGATCCTAGGTTACCGAACGTTTTTGAAGCCTTTCCCCAAGAGACGCTATCTGAATCTAGCGAGCACTCCGTGATTTCGCTACGCAAACTCTACAATACAGCCCTAGACGATTTGGGCGAGGAAGGGCGTCAATTGTTGGCTGAGTGGCCTCGGAGACTTAAAGGTATTACTGATGAGAATTATTCCTATGATGTGCGCGGAAAATCGGTTGAAGGGACGAATTACATTGAAAGCTTAAGCCATCAACAGATTCCAAAGATAGCGCCACCTAAATTCTCCGGCTGGGGTGATCTATTGGTGTTCTTGATGAAGGAAAATTTACCTGGTGGATATCCTTTTACGGGCGGCGTATTTCCTTACCGCCGTGCCGGCGAAGACCCGACTCGCATGTTTGCCGGAGAAGGAACTCCAGAACGGACTAATCGCCGGTTCCACTATCTCTCAGCAGGTCAACCCGCGGCGAGACTTTCTACTGCATTCGACTCGGTTACTTTGTACGGGGAAGATCCACATGAGCGTCCAGATATCTATGGCAAGGTAGGTAACTCCGGAGTATCGATTGCAAGCGTAGACGATGCGAAGAAGCTTTATTCAGGTTTTGATCTATGCGCGCCAACTACATCGGTATCAATGACGATTAACGGACCAGCACCGATAATTCTTGCATTTTTCGTGAATGCGGCGATCGATCAGCAAATTGAAAAATATCTAAAAGAGATTGGACAGTGGAATTCAATCGAAACACGAATTGCAACCTATTTTGAAGGACAAAAACGGCCAGAGTATAAGGGTGAACTGCCTACTGGGAACGATGGACTTGGTCTGGGCCTGTTGGGAATCCCTGGAAATAAGGTAGTTGACGTTGAAACCTACAAGAGGATCAAGGAACAAACTCTATCGAGGGTTCGCGGCACAGTGCAAGCTGACATCTTAAAAGAAGATCAGGCGCAAAATACCTGCATATTTTCAACCGAATTTGCAATGAAAATGATGGGCGACGTGCAGCAGTATTTTGTCGATCACAAGGTTGTAAATTTTTATAGCGTCTCGATTAGTGGGTACCATATTGCAGAAGCCGGCGCGAATCCGATTTCACAACTAGCTTTCACATTGTCGAACGGATTCACAATCGTTGAGTACTACCTTGCTCGCGGAATGGATGTAGAGGACTTTGCAGGGAACTTAAGTTTCTTTTTCAGTAATGGGATGGATCCGGAATACACGGTGATCGGACGAGTAGCGCGGCGAATCTGGGCGCGCGCTATGCGCGAACGCTATGGTGCTAGTCCAAGGAGTCAAGTGCTTAAATATCATATCCAGACTTCTGGTCGTAGCCTGCACGCTCAGGAGATCAGTTTCAACGATATTCGCACGACACTACAGGCATTGTACGCGCTGTTAGATAACTGCAACAGTCTGCATACGAATGCTTTTGATGAGGCGATTACAACACCTACGGAATCGTCCGTGCGTCGTGCGGTAGCAATTCAGCTAGTGATTAATCGCGAACTCGGCCTCAATTTCTGCGAGAACGCATGGCAGGGATCATTCATCATCAATGAATTGACCGATCTGGTAGAAGAGGCTGTCTATCAAGAATTCGATCGAATTTCAGAAAGAGGTGGAGTACTTGGCGCCATGGACACAATGTATCAACGGGGCAAAATACAGGACGAAAGCTTACATTACGAAGGTAAAAAACATGATGGTAGCCTTCCGCTAATTGGAGTTAATACATTCCTTCCAAAGGAAGGTCAAGAAGAGCAGGTTAACGAACTTGAATTGATGCGGTCGACAGAAGGAGAGAAGCAAGATCAAATCGATGCGTTAAGGAATTTTCAATCGATTCATCAAGAAGAGGTCAATGAGGAATTGACTCGATTGAAAAACGCTGCCCGTAATCGAGATAATGTGTTTGAACAATTGGTTGAGTCGGTAAAGACGGCATCTCTCGGACAGATTTCGAGTGCGTTATACGAGGTTGGTGGTGAATATCGGCGTAACATGTGAACGTTACCTCGGCAATTTAACGGCTCATGTCAATTACAGAAGTACGCACCGACGCAGTCGGTACGACGCATAAAAAAGCTGGATCCACTGCGCGCATAATATCCCTCGTCCCGAGTATCACAGAGTTACTATGCGATCTTGGCCTTGGGGACCAGCTCGTAGGTCGTACCGGGTTTTGTATTCATCCCCGTGAAACTGTTAGGAAGATTCCAAAAGTCGGAGGCACAAAAGATGTTGACATTAGAAAATTACTTAAACAAGCGCCGACCCACGTAATCGTTAATATTGACGAGAACCGACTTGACTTGGTTAGCGAAATAAAAAGTTTTGTGGATAACATTATTGTAACGCATCCGCTTGGCCCAGATGACAACTTAGAATTATATGAACTGATTGGGTTCATATTTTCTCGCGTGAAAGAAGCGACAGCATTAGCGCAAGAATTCCGAACTATGAAAAACAGCTTGCTGTCAATGCGGGACTGGCCTACACAACGAATCTTGTATTTGATATGGCGCGATCCCTGGATGACTATATCCGCAGATACTTATATTTCACGCGTGCTAAAACTGGTAAATTGGGAGTCGTTCCCGCAAGTTTCGACGACGCGCTATCCTTCTATAGACTTAGAAGATTACATTGGTGTTGTCGATAGAGTTCTATTAAGTAGCGAGCCTTATGCCTTCCGTAAAAAACATATAAACGAAGTGTCAAAATTGCTTGATGAGCAAATGCCGGTAATGCTCGTCAATGGCGAAATGTTGTCCTGGTATGGTAGTCGTGCGGTCGATGGGCTTAAGTATCTTGGCGAGCTCGCTATGAATATAGAAACATGAGTGGGATGATTGAGTCCCCGTGTGTCGAGGTTTGTCAGATCAATGAAGATACCGGAATTTGTCATGGATGTTTTCGGACGCTCGACGAAATTGCGAAATGGGAAAGGATCACTCCCGCAGAGCGCCGTCGAATAATGAAGAATCTAGCTCTTCGAAAAGGCAGATTCCCGCCTGGCCATGCATCTTTAAACGATCACTGATCACATAATGCAAAGGAATTAAAAATGTCGTATGAAACGTTAAAATTCGACCTCAACGATCAACTTGCGACAATTACTTTGTCCCGACCTGACGCCGCCAACTCACTGAATTTAAAGATGGCGGAAGAATTGCATCAGGTTGCTACCCACTGCGCTTCAAATCCTGGTATACGCGCGGTAATTTTGACGGCTGAAGGTAAGATGTTTTGTGCGGGTGGGGACGTCGTCGGCTTCAGCGAGAAAGGGGAGCAGATGGCAGAGCATATTAGAGGTATGACAACTACTTTGCACGCTGCTGTTGCGCGTTTTTATCGGATGGACGCGCCGCTTATCGTCGCAGTAAATGGAGTTGCTGCGGGGGCGGGAATGAGCATCGCGATTACTGGCGATATTGTGTTTGCTGCCGAATCAGCAAAATTCACAATGGCCTATTCCAAAATTGGGTTTTCGCCTGACGGCAGTAGTTCATATTTTCTTCCCCGATTGGTTGGTTTGAGAAAAGCAAAAGAGCTTGCACTACTAAATCCAATCCTCAGCGCTGAACAGGCTCGTGTTATCGGGCTAGTAACAGAAGTTGTTGCCGATGAGGACCTGCTGAACACTGCTCGTTCCTGCGCTAGCCAGCTAGCGCAGGGTCCCACAAAAGCGCATGGCGAGATAAAACGCTTATTTGCCGATTCCGTCAATAATACGCTCGAAACGCAAATGGAATACGAAACTCGGGCAATTGCTGGGCTTGCCGGGGGTACGGAAGATGCAAAGGGTGGTGTTGAAGCATTCGTTAAAAAAGAAAAATATACTTTTTTGGGCCGTTAGAAGTTTTGCATTGTTTTCACGCAGACACCAAGAGTATGTTCAGCTACCTCTGATCGGGCAATAAATAATCGTTTACAAAGGGCTTATAGAAT
>CAYFFH010000293.1:0-4239 GCA_964342175.1 uncultured Enterobacteriaceae bacterium
GGGAGCTGCGGCCTTGCCAGAATTCGGTACTCGAATCGACGTGCATTACTTTCGGACACACATTGTTTGCTAAGCAACGGGTAAGTATCCCGCCTGTCTTACCGCTGAGCGAATCGGTTTTGGTCGAGTAGGCGAATGGAAATTGATCCCCCGGAAACAAATGGTCCTCATGGTGACGGGGGAAGCGACCGGGTTGAGAAAAGGGCTGATTCAAAAACATACCCCGGGAGCCGGTCAAGGTGGTATAGAGCCCGTCAAAGACCGGTCGACCAGACATATCTTCATTAAAGCCGAGCCGGAGAAATTCACGTAAAAAACGGCCAGGCTGCGAGCGACCATGAGCGATACTGTAATCAACTCCTGGTTGCCCGTCGATATTCAGCGGATTAGATCTATCTTCATTGTCTGCATCTTCGTAGCGCAGGAACCCTAAAAGATCCCTTACTCCAATTAATCCTAGTCCCATGACAATAGGATCGCAGGCGGCGTAGATCAATTCATAGATTGCTCCAGCATCAAAGCCTTCGATTAGGTCGATTTCAATTTCGCGGTTCGACACGAAGCGCCAACTGCCGCTTGGCACGGCTACTCTGGCGTCTGGTTCGTGTTGTCGTACGGTTAGCGTCGCGCTACCCCGGTCCGGTTCGTGCGCGGGATAGGCCAGGGGAGCTTGAGCGGGACTGTCCGTATGGGCGCAGATGATTTCTTCACGGCAGGTCTCTACAATTGGTGCTCCATCGTTTGTCGCGATTGGGAAGTCGGCGAGCAAGTGTCCGCTTGCGTGCTCGACGTAGCCAACCCCGGGCGCGACAGCGCCGTCCCATGCACTAAACACAACCACATAGCCTTGGCGCATGAGAAATCCATTTCCGGCGTCCTCTGCACTACCGAGTTCGTTTGAGCCTAAACCCTTCACCGATTCGTTGAGATCAACTAATGCAAGTTTATCACCGCGGTTTGGCGCATCGTATAATATGCGACGGTTTGATTTCGACATATCGACCGGCTTCAAGATACAAAAGTCGACCGCATATTCGACTAGATTAGACGTATTGCGTGGTGCTTTGTCGAGGTTAATTATGTCCACATTTAGACGGTGGTGTGGGTCGACTTGACCGTGTGCTCGACCAACCACTTTTTCGTAGGGTCCGAACTCGCCAAACGTCAAGCCATCGAACGCGCTTTCGACGCGTTGTATATCCAATTTCATCCCAAAAACCTCCTGCCCATCGAAGACGGATAACTGTTATTTAAGAGACAGCTGGACCCGAAATGCGACTTCCCTTAGCTCCCTGGGGTTAGCCCAGACTGCCTTGACTAATGTTCGCCTCCATGCTCATATCATTACTCAAGTTGCGATCCGAAGAGCGAAGGAGAGACACCATGGCAAAGCCCAAGGTAATTGTCCAGATCTACCCTGTTTTACCAGCGAAAGACCGGGCCGATCGTGAACGACGACGTCCGCTTGGGCGCAACCGTGACGTCTACCATCAAGTTCTCCATGAGACACTAGACATTGTGCGGGAGCTCGACGAGATGGGGGTCTGGGGTATTAGCACCATCGAGCATCATCTTCACTCAGAAGGTTATGAGGTTGGGCCAAACCCCGGGGTGCTTAACGCCTGGTGGGCAAGCCAGGTAAAGAATGCATACGTCGGAGCTTTGGGTTATGTGATGGCGACCCGAGATCCCATACGAGTCGCAGAAGAAACAGCTATTCTGGATCACATGACACAAGGTCGTCTTTTTGTCGGGCTAACCCGCGGATACCAGAAACGTTGGATGAGTACACTTGGTCAACATGTCGATGCGGTGGCAACTGTTTCTGACGGTAGTGACGACGACCTGAAGAATCGAAAGATTTTCGAAGAGCGCGTGAAAATGCTTATCGACTGTTGGACCCAGGAGTCCGTCTCGAGCAGCAGCTCTCATTATCAGATGCCATACCCACACGACACTGGTGTTGTCGGTTATCCGGCGAATGACAGCATTCGTAAGGCTGGGGCTTCTGGCGAGGTCGACGTCGATGGAAATATACAGCGTTTATGCGTTGTACCGAGCACTTATACAGATCCGCATCCACCGATCTTTATGCCAATGAGTGGTAGCGCGGCCTCAATTCCTTTTATGGCGAAAAATGGCTTTCGGCCGATTTATTTTACGCCACTAAAAACCTTAGTTGAGTTTTCGAAAATGTATGTGGAGGAAGGGAAGAAAGCAGGTATCGACTATGCGCTTGGTGAGCGTCAAACGATCGCACGATGGATTCACCTTGGTGATAAGAAACAATTTCGTGAGCGAGTCCGGAATTACGATCAAGAGATGTATTACCACCATTACTCTACATTCTACGACAACCTACCACGGTCTGAGAGCGTTGAGGAAAACGTGGATTCCATGGTCAAAAGTGGACTTTTCCTCGGTGGTTCTGTAGCCGAACTAAAAGATCAATGGCACGAAATTTACGAGCAGTTACCCACGGAGTACATAACGCTGATTTGGCATTATGCCCAGTGCCCAAAGGAAGTGATGATGGACGAGTTAAATGCCTTCTTGACGGAAGTGCTCCCTGAGCTCGATGCGCCATCTTCCGATGGTGTTGTGGTGCAAGGAATGGCTGCGTCGTAACTGTGGAAGTAACGACGTCATGTAGGCCTGGAGCTTTGTCTCTTTGGCTAAGTTTAGTACGGTACAAAACGGGAACCTAGGAGACGGTCGTTGCTGAACCTTGTACAAGTTCACTCCCAGCAGTGCTTCGGTTTGGACCTGAATGTATGTTTATGGGTTAACCATCGATACTATCCGTTCACATAGATCGCTATCCGGATCGAGAAACCCATCCACGACATTGAAATGGTGTTTGTCCGCTTGCTCGAAATAGCTACCTTTCAGACCGGTAGCTTTCCATGCTTCGATGTAATCAGCCGATTGGCGTCGAAATTCACTCGACTCTTCAGTGCCGACATCTGTAATTAAAGGCGCGGCTGTTTTAGGAATATTGAATAGGGGACTTTCTCGTTGAATGATTTCATCGTTAAGCTGCAATGCCTGTTGCACGAACGCGTAACGGATAGGTGATAAATCGTAGAGGCCGCTGATGGCATAGCATCCTTTAATTGTGTCGGAAGTTAAACCGTAATCGTCTAACCAGTTTGTACATAGTACTCGCACTGCCTGATGCCCGCCGGCGGAATGGCCCGCGACATAGATACGTTCACGATCGCCATGGTACTTTTTAGCCGTAGTGCGAGCCCAAGCGACGGCAGCACGTGATTGTCGTGTTATTTCAGGCAAGGTGACTTTGGGGCATAACGCGTAGTCGGTCACCAAAACGGTGATCCCGCGGGCAACTAGACCGCGCGCTACGAAACTAAAATGTTTTGAGCTCAAGCGACGCCAATAACCTCCATGGATAAAGATCAAAATTGGCGCTTCGGGATTTTCCGCAGGGAAGATATCTAGTGTTTCTTCGACCGTTGGACCGTAGTGTATATCGAGTGAGCAGGTGAGTTCGCTGCGGGCAGCCGCGCTTTGTGAACTGTAAAAATTAAAGTAAGGAGTGAGGTCACCGAGAATCAAAGCTAGATTATATTCGGCGTCGATTTCTTCGGTGGTGGCAAAGTTTCTATAAAGCACGTGAGTTCCTTCTTATCTAAAGCATCGAGTCATAATAAGCCAAAATACGGGTAGGATGATTTCTTGTAAACTCAAAGCTTGTTTTAGGTGACCTCAGGGCGGGAAAATGACTTAAACTCATCCAGTGCGTTACTGCCATCGGTCGTGTCTTAGAGGGATGTATAGGAGAGTCTATCGCTAGATTCAACAGAATCCGTCGCGAAGACTGTGGCTTGATAGGAAACTTTTCCGATCCGCAGAACCTAGCAATCTCCGTATGAGATGAGGAAAAATTGTGCATTGTTTAGGCACAATAAAGAAATTTAATGAATGAAACTCTTGCTTATACCGTGCACCGATCTAGTGTTAATGCATGGGAGTGTGACGAAAACGGGCATTTAAATGTCCGTTACTTCATAGGCAAAAATTACCAAGGGCTAATTCATTTATTGGCCGAGGTCGGTTTATATCCCCAACTACTTCGCCAGCGTGGTTGGCGAACGACAATCGCGAGCCAACACATTCGCTTCCATCGTGAAGTGAGGATGGCGATACCGATCACGATCCGGGGTCAGCTGGTGGGAAAACAGAATTCTAGAGTCGCCGCATATACAGAAATGCGAC
>CAYFFH010000294.1:0-4191 GCA_964342175.1 uncultured Enterobacteriaceae bacterium
TTCGTACCACTGTTCGTCACTACTAAAAACTGCGTCGACGTTAAATACAACACCACGGTAATCAAACATTTTGTGGCGCACACGTTGACCGACATGAAATCGTGCAAATTTTTCTTTGTCCATGGTATTTATCCGGTTTCATTCCCTCCGCAGGCCAAATATCATTGTATCGACGAAAAGCTACAATGGCGACCCAACCCACTGAATATGAAAAATTCGATAACAAGAATCTATATCGATGCAAAACTTTCCGTCGGCCGTGACGTAGAATTACCCAAGGCCGCGCGCCACCACGTCATACGAGTTTTGCGTCTAAGCGCGGGCGCGCCGATCACCCTCTTTAATGGGCGTGGTGGCGAGTTCAATGGCGTGATCAGTTCCCACAACCTACGAAGTACCTTCGTCAATGTCCATCATTTTTCTCCGATCGAACGTGAATCTCCATTATCCATCACACTAGTGCAAGGAATCTCGCGGGGAGAACGAATGGATTACACGATTCAGAAGGCTGTTGAACTTGGGGTCGAAGCGATCGTCCCGTTTCAGGCCCTTCGAACTAGCGTCCGCGTACCGTTAGAACGCAGGCAGCGTCGTCTAGAGCATTGGCGTGGAATCATACGCCACGCATGTGAACAATGTGGTCGAAACCGCGTGCCCGCCTTGAGCGAGATTCACAGCCTCGACGAAGTTCTTTCTATCGTTGCAACCAAATTCAGTCTGCTACTTCATCCGGCCGGTAAAAAAGAAATACCTGAGCTTAGTAACAATATCCGGCCCTTACTGCTTATAGTAGGACCGGAAGGCGGTCTCGACGATACGGAAACTGCACGACTACAGGCCGCTAACTGCTTCAGTTTATGCGTCGGTCCTCGGATCCTGCGCACCGAAACGGCTGCGGTAACGGCATTGAGTATCTTACAAGCACGGTTTGGCGATTTAGCATTCTAGGTTTCGGCTTCACCTGGCGTACACTAGGCTCTAGGTGAACTAGCATCAGTATCGACGCGACACACGGAGAATCTGCGTGTTAGCAACTTATTACTGTATTCGCCCCAAACAGGGTCTGGCGACCCACTTGGGTAAATCACTGACTACGCAACCCATTAACAGCAGAAAACTGGATTTTGCATGAGCGATGGTGATTTCAGACAGCGCCCAAGCAACCTTCGTCTAAAAATACAGCGACTGCTCGGGAGGCAGCCATAAGATATACTGTAACGTGACCGAAACGAGAGTAGAAATGAGCCAAAATTCAAATTCGGAAAAACCCTGGGGTGGTCGTTTCAGCACACCGACCGACGCATTTGTCGAGCGTTTTACCGCCTCGGTTAAATTCGATCAACGTCTAGCGGCGCATGACATTAAGGGATCCATAGCGCACGCTAAGATGTTAGGCCACGTCGGAATAATTTCGCTTGACGATGCTACCAAAATCGTTGCCGGGCTAGAGGCTATCGAATCCGATATTTCGGACGACAAATTTGAGTGGTCGGTTTCACTTGAAGATGTTCACATGAACATCGAGCATGCACTCGTAGAACGCGTTGGTGATTTGGGTAAAAAGCTGCACACCGCCCGCTCTAGGAATGACCAAGTTGCAACCGATATCCGCCTGTTTTTACGAGAACAAATTGACTCAATCGTAGCCGGATTAGAGACGCTAATGACTAGATTAATCGATCTAGCCGAACGGGAAGCGACGACCGTCATGCCAGGATATACACATTTGCAGACAGCACAACCGATTTCATTCGGTCACCACGTACTAGCTTGGTTCGAAATGTTACTACGCGATCGGGAACGTTTTATTAGCTGCCGTGAACGCGTTAACGTTATGCCCTTGGGTGCTGGTGCCCTTGCTGGAACAACCTTCCCAATCGATCGTTCGAAATGCGCTTCACTGCTTGGCTTCGAAGCGATCGCGGAAAACTCCATCGACGCCGTAAGCGATCGAGATTTCGCTATCGAGTTTGCTGCTCATGCATCAATGTTAATGATGCATTTTTCACGCATGTCTGAGGAAATCGTGCTTTGGAATTCGCAGCAGTTTTCGTTTGTCGAGCTAAGTGACGAATTCTGTACCGGTTCCTCAATGATGCCACAGAAAAAGAACCCCGACGTCCCGGAATTAGTTCGGGGAAAATCTGGGCGTGTGTTTGGTCATTTCATCAGTTTGATTACGCTGATGAAGTCTCAACCGCTCGCGTACAACAAAGACAACCAGGAAGATAAAGAACCTTTGTTTGATACAGTCGATACGATCCTTGACTGCATTAGAGCCTTCAGCGACTTGATTTCGGGTCTAACCGTTAATACCGAAGCTATGCGTAAGGCAGCTGAAAAAGGCTTCGTCACGGCGACCGACCTGGCCGACTACCTAGTTAGGTTAGGTCTACCATTTCGCGACGCGCACGCCATTGTAGGAAACGCAGTCTGTCGAGCTATGGAAAGAAACTGTGATTTGGCCGATCTAACGCTTGCTGAATACCGTGAATTGTATCCAGCGATGACTGATGACGTATATAAGGTCCTGAACATCGAGCAATCTCTCAACGCACGCACCCATATCGGCGGTACTGCCCCAACGCAAGTCCTGGAGGCGTGCGCGCGTGCCCGCCAACGCTTTTCCCCATCGATTAGCCGCACCCCCTAATCAACATAACGCTGCCCAACATTATTAGGGGATTGACATGAAGACCATAAAAACAATTTTTACTCTGACTATTTTTCTTATGGTCATTGTAGTTGGCGGTGCCATCGCATTTATAGTGTTTGCCGATCCTAACGACTTCAAAGAGAGAATTGCAGCGAAGGTCTTCGAACAAACCGGACGAACATTAACCCTAGCAGGTGATCTCGATTGGACCATATGGCCCAAAATCAGACTCAAAGCAGGGCCATTCGCTTTGAGTAACGTACCTGGGTTTGGCAATGAGCCGTTTTTGGCCGCTGATGAATTCCAAATTGCCATTGCGACCTTGCCATTATTAAAAAAACAAATCGAGATGGACACGGTAAAACTCTACGGTGCACGCATCAATCTTGCTTCTAATGCCGACGGGGTAACTAATTGGGAGGATCTGACTGGAGATGATGAGGCACAAGAAGGAGGAAGCGCCGGAAGTATCAGCGCAATCGCACTTGGCGGCGTCGATGTTCAAGACGGAACTATCACGTGGCGCGAGGCTGCGAGCGAAAAGAATATCGAAATCACCAAGCTCAACGTTAGTACTGGGCCCCTCATGTTCGGTGATCCCATCGCTTTCAATGTGTCCTTAGCTGCCTTCGCCAATCAGCCGAAGATTGACAGTGAATTGTCTCTAATGGGGACAGTTTCCTACAACTTGAAAGACGAGAAGTATCACATCGAACCACTAAATCTCGACATAGAAATGCGCGGCGCACATTTACAGAACGGCAAAGCGACGCTTACAACCACTGCGATCGTTAACATCGATCTCGAAGCTGGGATCGCGAAGATCAGTCAGCTCGCTCTCAGCGGCCTTGGCGTGGAACTCAACGGTGATGTGGAAGCCATCGACATTGAGTCCGAAGCACCGGGTGCTCGTGGAGCAATAAGCCTTAAAGGGAATGATTTAGCGCTCGTCTTCGATGCTCTAGAACTGCCAGTCGCAAAGCAAATCAGTAAGCTAAAAGATCGTGTCTTCAACTTTACCACGGAATTCGATGCCGACATGCAAAGCGGCAGCGTTAGCGTTCCCACGCTAAAAGGCACCGTGTTAGGAGCAAACGTAAACGCCTCATTGGAGGCTGAACGTGTAAACACAGATAAACCAACCGTCAAGGGTGAGCTGTCGGCGCAAGGCCCAGACCTACCCTCGCTGCTTGCGGTTATCGGACAACTTCAAGGAATGGAACCGAAGACTTTAGATGATCTGAACAAAGTCCTTAGTATCGCAAAAAATAGGGGTTTCGCTCTTCAAACTAGCGTCGACGCAGATATGAAGATCGGACAAATCAACTTACCAACATTTGAGGCGCATTTACTTGGAAACAGCATATCGGGGAACGTGACTTCCAACGAGACAGGAGGTGAAAAACCATCGCTGACTGGCAATGTGAACGCATCGGGACCAGATTTGCCGTCCTTGATAGCCATTGCCGCAACTTTCCAGGGCGCTAAAAGTGGCCTCCATGACATATCAAAATCACTGTCTAGCAGCCCGAATA
>CAYFFH010000295.1:0-4164 GCA_964342175.1 uncultured Enterobacteriaceae bacterium
GCCAGGGCCTATTTCGGTATCGGTCGCGCGGCTCATGCCATGAAGGAATTTGACCGGGCAATTCAAAACTATAATAAAGCTGCCATCAGGGGGCTAAAATTTTCGGGGTTGGCTCGTTTAATCGCCAATGCCAAGGCCAAAAAACAATTCGTCTTAAGGGAGGCTATTCTTCCGCCTCTTTGACTTGTCCATCATCAAAATATTCGGGACTGTTGAGTCCTATTTTTTAAGTGAGGCTCTGGCTCATGGGGGATGTCAGTTAAGGAGAGTATGTGCAGCTTGAACGCTAGGATAATCTCCCCCCAAAATTCATCGAATTTTCCCTCGAAAATATTTATTAAAATTCCTCAGTGTCCAAATTAAGGCCTTGGCAGGATAATATGCGCTCAACGCTATCAAACCTTCAAGCTTCACCGTTTTACCCGGATCAAAGCCAACTTTCAGGAGATGCTGCCTTGTCCGAGCATAAATGATGCTTGGATCTTCTCGTACTTGTTTACGGGTCGGGCTTTCCAGCTGGGCGCACCCCTCTGCATGAACCTCGCTGCAAAGAGCTATCGCATCGCCCCAATTGGCATTTTCTCCGCGAATGCAAACCATCGTGTCAAAGATCCTGCGATGAACGTTGTAGGTATAACTTTCCGCCCAATTCCAAACCCAGTGACATGTGTGTGGCGCAGGCCTTACTTCAACAACCTCCCTCTCTGATTCTGTCAAATGGGCCGCATAGGCGATGTCAGAGTCCGACACGGCGGAAATCTTGTTCAGATCTCGGTATGTGCGTGGAAGACTATGACGATCAAGCAGGTTCACAATTTTTAACCCATGAGGCAGGCGCATTACCAGAGGGGTGCAAATAGAATCCCCGCGCCACGCAGGCGTGCTCTCCGGCCATGAAATACACGTGCTGAGAGGCCACCGATACCTTGGGGATGTTGCCCAATGTAAACAGCTCGTAACAACGATGAAGGTTTGGAAATTCAAGCTGACAAGCTCCGACAATGAAATTTCAATCTTGCCCTCGACCCTCGGTTTGTACCTGTCGACCAGACCTTTCAAGAACCTTTTCTTGTCGCTTCGAATCCTTATCAGGAACAAGAGAATTGGGTTCTACTGCCACGATTTTCATCGACCTTTCAAAAAGGGGCAATGTTAAATGGCCGACCCCTGCACCGACATCGCAAACCCTGCTACCTTCACTTGTAGATGTCAGGCAAAGCATATGATCAATGGCAAGTCCAGAATATGGTGGTCGGTCGATATATGAAGCGGCTAGCGAGGTATAATCCCATTTAGTTTTCATTTATTAATCCTTTAAAGCCCCTTGAATCATTGCAAACTAAATTACTTTAACATTTTCCAACTTATCATCGAGAATACTGTCAAATCGTTTATGAGGGTCTTATCGGACTATTCTGGTTCACGCGCTATTTTTCAAACAACGGTTTGTTTTTAAAGACTTATAACCTAGAATTTCTTCTCTAATTAAATTTATTAGTTTCTAGGATTGAATTTGAACCGCGAAATTCAATGTTTCTTCAACTCTAAATTAAATCAACCTGATGTTCATGACGAACATCATACTAACAATATTCTAATTTGCTTCTGGAAAACAATAAATTTGAGGACTACTCTAAAATGCCTCTAGTTCAATTTTTCAAGCTGCTTTGATATGAATGGCATACCTAGGTTTCGCAATAGTTTAATCGAGCGCTCGGAACTTGATTCTTGCCCTTTTCCACATTTCGTTTGTGACGGAATATTAGATCGAAATATTCTGGAATTAATTGATCAGAATTGGCCGGCAATTGACGTCTTTAACGAAACAGGGTTACCCGGAAATGCGATGTTTCTGTTTAGTAGTGGCTGGGATTCCTTATCTAATAACCAACAAACTTTTTGGCATGAACTGTGCTGGCATCAACTCAAACAGATTTATGAGGCAACTTTTAAAAAATATTATAAATTCTATATTAATAAATACGGGGAATTACTAAAACATATAAATGTTCATGTACGTTTGATGGAAATGCACTCAAACTTCATTGACCATGAGATCCATACACATCATTGGCATGACCCTTGTTGGCTATTCACCAATTTAATCTATATTGATGAAAGTCATGATGTTTTGCCAGGAACCACTTTATTTGGGACTCCTCGTGCCATTAACTTTAATGACCAGGCCAAAATAGCAGCCCAAACACTGGTATGGGAAGATATGGAGGAGGACGTTATACCAAGCAAAACTGTTGAATATCAATCCAATAGAATGCTTAGTTTTATTGACTCCCCCGTATCATATCACGGGGTTCTTGAAACCCAGCAACAACCAGAAACCCGAAGTCGTAGAGTAATTCGTTGCCATGCATCTGCTCCTATCGATCTAATCCCAAAGCTCTATGACATGGCGCCGGAAGAGTACCGTTTACACAGAAGAAGGGCATCAAAAAAGCATTTTGTAATTGATATGCTTGAAAAAGAAATCACAACGCTTTTTCAGCCATCTTTTTTGGACGAAACTGCCAAGTTCAACGCTACGATGAATAATATCACTATGACTTTAGATGTGCCGTAAGTCTAATCGAAGTGTGATTTAGTGGATGACTTACCACCGAACCCCACTATTCTACTGTGACACAACGACGGTGTAGTGGGGAGTTTTCTCCTACCGACCTGACCTTCAACTTCTCAATCACCTATCGGTCCTCTGCCCTCACCGGAAATCACTATTCTTCGTATCAATTATTCCTTTATCAGACCATCTCTGGGCATCGAGAGAAAGGAATGACCTTTGATGCCATTGCCGAGTGGTTGAATAAGAAGGGATACCTGACCGTGCGTGGCAAACGGTTCAGAGGTGCTCACGTCCATTCCATCCTGAAAAAGAGGTTAGTAAAGGAGGAACTTTTAAAACGAGAATATCCAGAGGTGTGGTCCGACTTCAGTATGGAAGTGGTCGATAAGACTATTTTAATGAGTGATTTCGGGTTTTCCGACTAACAGATGGGTACGCTTACTCAACACCTCAACAACCAAGTCTGATCTACACATTCCGAATATTCTCTGTCAGAATTTCCGTATGAAACACCTCCCTGCACCCATACTCCTACTGACCCTCCTGTTTCCCTCATATTCATTTGGTGGAGAAGTCTCGTGGAATGATTTGGTCAAAACAGATGGTCTTTACTACAAGAAGTTCACACAAGTAGTGTTTTCTGGAACCGTGACAGGTCAATATCAGGGGATATTCAAAAACGGTAAGAAAGAAGGTCCTTGGGTCAGTTACAAAGAAGACGGAACCGTCTATCCACACCTCACAGGAACCTATCGCAACGGTGTGAAGGTCAAATAGGTGATGAAACACTTCCTCGCACCCATCCTCCTACTGACCCTTCTGTTTCCCACACTCGCATTTGGGGAAACGGTCAAGTGGAATGATTTGGTGGTGAGGGACGGTCTTTACTACAAGAAGTTCTCAGCAGATAAATGTGACAAAGTGATTAAAGAATCCATAGACCCCAAACCCTACGAACATTTGAATTGTAGGGATGGTTCCTTGTCGAAGATCGTTAAGACACTTACCGATATGTCTGTTCCTTTGTTATCCTGCCTATTCAACAAAGGTGGAATATTGAACTTCGATAATAAAAACCGCAACTTTAATACCTATAGAGACAAGATACCCAAATTGGTGGGTAATGAGGTGAAAAACTTCTGCCGAAGCAATCCAAATGGAACTTTTGGAGAATTTACAGAATTCCTGTACGGCAAAGTCCTAAAAGGCATCGGTCTGCAACCTCTCTCCGATAATGAAATTAAGGAAATTGATGAACAATTAAAGACTTTGGGGGATGAACTCAATGTGTTCGAAAAGAGTTTCAGAAAGTTTCTCAGAACTTTGAACTAGAGACTTCTCTAAAAACCACTAAAAACCCCAGAACTCCACCCACACCCCATTCTCTCTACCCATTCCCCATTCTCTCTACCCATTCCCCAAATTTTCTGTCAGAATTTCTCTATGAGAAAACTGACCACCACTCTCTGCCTGACAATTGCCGTGCTTCTTGGAAGTGTGGGGAGAGTTTTAATAGGATAGTGTTATGACGGAACCAGAACACAAAATCATTGAGCATAGGGTTACCGCACCTACAACCAACGTAT
>CAYFFH010000296.1:0-4146 GCA_964342175.1 uncultured Enterobacteriaceae bacterium
GGTTATCCGGGTTCAGGTCGAAGGCAGGATCGAAGCTGTTGCTGCCGCCTACCTCACCGAAGTGATCGGCGAAGATGAAGAAGTCATCGAAGCCGACCTGACGATCGGCGCCGAAGAGCCCCTGGATGGCGACGCCCTTGCTGTCGAAAGCGATGTTGCGCACCGAGAAGGCGCTGCCGAACAATTCGCTCGTCGCCAAGTTGTCGTCATCGTAGGGCACAACGCCGTAGTGATAGCGCAGGCCGTTCAAGGCCGTGTTGTCGACGAAGGAAGTGACGCCCGGGGCGACCTTGCCTACCATCGACTGCTCACCGCCGTTGACACTGCGGTAGAGGTTGTAGCCCTTGACGCCCATGACGGTGTCGGCGTTCTCGGGACCAACGGCGCCGCTGGCAGTACGCGCCAGCATGCCGTCGGACGAGGACTTGACCCAGTTCACGGTGATGCTACTGCCCCGGTCTCCCGGGGTGTCAAAGGCGTTGATCATCAAGACGGGCTCGGGAGCGATGTTGTCGATCGCGCGTACCCGCTCTTCGGTGATAGTCATCGTCGACTGGACTACGCCACCACTCTTGAAGCTTGGCGCAAAAGAGCCGTCGATATAGGAGAATGCCTCAGGCGTCAATTCGGCGAACACCGGAATCGTCGGGTCGAGCTGAGCCAGCTTCTTGCTCTCGACCATCGTCCGCGTCATGAGCTCGTACGGGCTGCTCACCGCAACCTTGCCGTCGAAAGCCTGCTTGGCAGCGGTAGACGAGGCGACCCCGCGGACGGCCCAGAAGCTCTCCTTGTTGTCCAGCGTTGCGACCACGACACGCTGGGGATCGTCGCCCGTGGCGACGAAAGTGGCCCAGCTGATGTAGTCAGAATGGCCATCCTCAAGAATCACCAGTTGACCGTCGTCGTTGATCTCGTCGTAAACCGTCACCTCGCGGCTGATCTGGTAGGTCAATCCTGCCTCGAGGCCGGTGGAACTCACAACGATGAACCCGCCCTGATCGTCTGGCCAGTCATACGCGACCACCTGGTCCGGACCGCTAACCTCCTCTACATAGACCTCAATGTCGCCGAAGCGGTGGTTGTAGCCGTCGGCGTCATGACCGGGCAGTGGTTGCGGATCAATCGCCAGAATTTCCAGCGGTCCACCCGAAGCAACGACCGAGACAGTACCTGTGCCGTTGTGGAGCAGAATGGAACCCGGCACGTCGGCAGGACGGTTCGCGCTGAGGTTAATCAAACGTTGGTCCAGCCACCGGACGTTATCGTATTCGTCTATGGCCGCGACGTGGACCGAGAATGCGCTACCGGCGGTAGCCTCACCA
This sequence comes from uncultured Enterobacteriaceae bacterium, assembly GCA_964342175.1. Lineage (GTDB taxonomy): Bacteria > Pseudomonadota > Gammaproteobacteria > UBA11873. Next base: position 1,323 of record CAYFFH010000296.1, read on the forward strand.
GCCTTCACCTTCAGTTCGAGCCCAGAGTAAGACTCTGGATGGTAGGTGGCCGACTCGGAGGTGCCCTTGTAGGGGCCGCCTGCCGAAGTGGTGTCGGTAGCAGTTAGAGTGAACTCGATCGTTGCCTTGTTATTGGCGATAGCGACTCTGCGGCTACCGAGGACGTCCCAATTAGCGTCGAGGGCCCAGGTGCCGTCCGCGTTTTTGCTAACGCCGGGGCCGGTAATCGATACATCGTCGCAATCAGGGAACGCGCGCTCCACGCAGTGTGAGCAGACGGTCGCCTGAATGTCGGCGCAATTCAAGGCCAGAGTCGCAGTGCCTTCGTAGGTGGTAGCAATGCGACCATCGGCGGACTTAGCCTGGATGGTGGCCCCATTCTCGTCTCCGGCCAGCTGCTCAGTGTCATCGAGGGTGATGACAAATTGGCCGATCGTGGGCACTATGTACTGTTTGTCAAAAGTGCGATTAACAGCGTCGTCGATCGTAGTCCAGTTACCCGCGATATCGCGAAGACGGTACGAGAAACTGTAAACTTGGTCGTCAACCAGCGTGGCGACAGGAACCGGCAGCACATGTGCACTACCGGCGGTCAGTAAGGAACCGGAGGCGTTGATCACGCGCGGCGCGACAGTGTCGCGCAGAGCGACGCCCTGTGTTGTAACCGGGGTAACTGTCAGTTCTAACACCGAGACATCCTCGGACAGGACGTATTCCGGTTTGACCGTGGTCTCGTTGACCACATTGTCGATGGGCGCTGGTGCATACTTCTCAAACCTGGGATTCTCGTTGTCGACCCAGACGTTGGTGGCGGTCAGTGCGTTGCTGGCATTGCCTGCCAGGTCAACGGCCTGATAGGTCACCGTGTAAGAGCCGGAAGGCACCGCATCGCCATGGACTGGAGGCGCGTGACCCCCCTCTCTGAGGATCGCGTGATACTCTGCTTCGCGGTCCGCAACGGGGCGAGCCATGATCCGGTCAAAGGCAACTTGGCCACTATTCGCCGAAGTAACAGCATCCTGACCATCACGTGCGTGATGCTCCCTCACGACTGTGTAAGCCTCGTCAGCCCAGCCGGTAGAAGGGTCCCGCCGGTTCGGAGTGAACCCTCGTGCCGGATCATGAACGCTGGCACCGAATATCGCAGCGTCGGTGTTACCAATTACAGTCCTGTCGCCGTTGCTGTCGAAGTTGGTGGTGACGTCGATATGGGTGGCATCGGAGATGTCGATGATACGAATCTGGTTGGCGGCGGCCGCACCCAACGTCGCGCTACGCAGCGAATTAGCAGCGTTGATGATCTTGACGTCGGTGTTCACTCCGCCGTTGGCATCTCTGAAATTGATCTTCAGCGACTCCCAGGCCTCTGCATTCTCATACTGAAGCACGCCGCCGTTGGCGACTGTGCCGAGGCCGAAGCCATCGCTCGGAATCTTTGGGTTCGATCCGTTCAGGCCTCCGTCGGAGATGCGGCTATTGGACGCCGGCAAGACACCGGGCGAGGCCGCGAAAGTCAGGACGGGCGCGTTGCTGTCGAACGCCGTCCGCGTAGCCGCGGAGGCTCCACCGCTGAATGTCGCTGCGGCGGTGTTACCCATCACGGTTTTGGCGCCAATGCCGGTCTCATTCGCGGTGACGTTGCCCGCCGCGTCGATCAATTCGATGGCGGCAATAACCCGCCTCTCCTCTGCGACGTCCGGACCGGTGCCAGCGCCGTCAACGAAGTTGGAGGCCGTAAAGGTGTAGCTAGCCGTGCCAGCAGTTGATGAGGTCACATTTAGCGGGACAATAACATCCGGGCCGTGTTTGGGATCTAGGCTGATCCGAACCTGAGCGGTGTGGCCCGTGAGAGCGGCATTGGTAGCAGTCGCCTTTAAGACGTCGCCCGGCTTTACTGGAGCCAGGGAGGCGGCTGTCCCGCCTATCACCAGGGCGGGGTCCTTATCGCCAGCACCGACGATGGTAGCCGAAACGGCTCCAACAAACGCGGGTGCATTCCAGTCGCCGTTGAACGCGCTGGCCACGTCCGAGAAGATCAGACCAGTCTTGGTATTGTCGGTTTTGTTAACAAGAAATGCGAAAGCTCTGATGTTTTCAGCCTGGCCGGCGTCAGATCCGACTGCGAGCGTCACCCTGATTTTGTGCCAAAAGTTATTCTGGGCGACTTCGCCATTTATGATGTCCGCGGAGGTGGCGTTACCGATGCGCGAGGCCGCGGCGACAGTGCCCCCTGGGGTTCCGCGCGTAGCTGGGTAGTGAAGCTGCGCGAGAACGCGTCCCTTGATACCAGCACCCAAGGTGTGCGTCGGCAGCGCGATGCCCGAGGCCGTTGCGAACAACGCCTCTTCGCCGGCGTCTGAGGCGTCGTCGAGGATACGGCCCGTATCGGCGAGGTGCAGGGTGTTGTATGCAACGCGGCCTTTCTGGCCGCTGGCCAGACCGACGTAAGCATCGATGCTTTTACTTTCGCCGCCGATCATCAGGAAGGAGACCTCAACCGTCACCTCCTTGTTGGCGATGTTCAGGGTCGTTCCGGCAGCCGGCGACGTGACGACGACCGATGTGCTGTTAAATGCTTGGCCATCTGCCGCAGTCCAGATCCCCAACGGCAGCAGTAAGCCCAGCACGAGCAAGCTTGTTACGCGTTTTCCTTTTTTCATTCTCATCATCCTCCTCAGGGAGCCCACTCCCCGAACTTGAATACTTGAAACGACCTTGAATGCTTGGAAACGTAAAGGTTGATTTCTAACCCTTATCCTTCATCCTTCAAACTAAGAAAAAGCCCTAAGCTGGACTAGGCCCTCCTTTCCAAGCTACGGTCGCT
>CAYFFH010000297.1:0-4137 GCA_964342175.1 uncultured Enterobacteriaceae bacterium
ATTTAGCTGCCGGCGCGGCAGTACTCGGCCAACCCGTGGAGTCGGTTGTGATGCTGGCCAATATGTTGGCGCGAAAAGACAGAGTGATCCCTGCTGGCACGTTCATCATGACAGGCGGTGTTACGGCTGCCGTTGGAGTTGAACGTGGGGATCACATTGCTGTTCGTTACCAACATCTGGGATCTGTTTCTATGCGCTTTATCTAGTAAAAATATACGGCGAGTTGCTTGTATGGCACTCGTAAGGCAACATTAAAATCAAAAAAAATCAGTTCGGGGAGATGCTTTGAAAAACAATAAGGCAGCGCTGAACGCCGCTGCATCAGTAACTGGCGCGGTTATATTGTTGGCTGTATTAAGCGGGTTGGCCGGCTGCGAAGCACCTCTAAATATGGAAGCTGTAGAGGTGGCACGCGAACAACCGATCCATCGAACTGATCGATACCAAGCAGTAGCCCGTTCCGATTCTAACGTTGTGATTGTCGGCAACCAGGGCGTTATCCTCTACTCGTCAGATAACGGTGTGTCCTGGCAACGTAATGAGTTACCTGATTGGCCTGCTTTAATCGACGTAGCCTCGTGTCCCAACGGGAGTTTTGTTGCGCTTGCATTCGCGCCAGTTGTGTTCGTGTCTTCTGACGGCGGAGCAACGTGGATGTCGCGGCCTATTCCTACCACAGAGAGTCCACAAGCACTGACTTGTGCTCCAGATAACAAAATTTGGGTAGTTGGTGCGTTTACTAATCGCTGGACTAGTGCGGATGCCGGTGAATCGTGGATCGAAAGCACAAATGACGAGGATGTGTTGCTTACAACGGTGCAATTCTTCGATGCGAATAATGGTGTTATCACCGGTGAATTTGGCACCGTCATGTTTACGACGGACGGAGGTAAGAGTTGGGAAACAATGACGCCATTGGTAGAAGAATTCTATCCGCAAACAGCATATTTCAAGAATCCGCTCGAGGGATGGGTGGCTGGCCTCGGAGGCGTGATCTTATACACCAGCGATGGCGGGAAAAGCTGGACTAGCCAGGACACTGAAACCGTCGTCCCGCTCTACGGCATTGCGGAGATTGGCAGTACGATTTATGCAGTCGGAGGTGAAGGCACTGTACTGCAATACGATGGGAATCTCTGGCGTCTTTTTGATCACGGCAAGGCGATCCGGCTATACATTCGTGCGATAGCGGCGCTGGACGACGCCCGCGCAATCATTGCGGGTGTTAGAGGTACATTACATATCATTGATACCGGGGAAGCTTAGGCACAACAAAATGGAATTAAATGAAGGAATATTTTCGCGCTTTGGCAACCTGCTATTCAATAGTCGGAAGATTGTGCTGGTGGTTATCTTTGGGATTACGGCGTTTTTTGCAACCCAAATACCAGCGGTGAGGATGCTGTCTGACTTCGCTGATTTGCTTCCCCAGGAACATCCCTACATCAAATTGCACAACAGTATTCGCGATACGTTTGGTGGGGCGAATATTATTATACTCGCGCTAGAGGTAAAAGAAGGGACGATTTTTACTAACGAGACGCTTGACCGTATCCACCGTCTAACCCAAAAGTTGGATGAAGTCAGCAATATTAACCATAATCTACTGACGAGCCTGACACACCGCAATACCAGAAAAATATGGCTCACTCCCGAAGGCGCGATTAAGTCGACCCCTTATTACAATCCAATTCACGAACCCTACACTCCTGACGAACTAGAGAAGATGAAGCGCGATGTCATCTCGAGCACACGGGTGTTTGGTCTATTGGTATCGCCAGATTTAAAATCTGCGCTGATAAAAGGGACATTAAATGAAGGGCAACTCGATTATGGTAAGGTTTTCGAGGAGCTTCAAGTGCTGCGTGATTCGGAGTCGGCTCCGGGTGTTAGAATTTATGCCACTGGGCACCCAGTACTTGCCGGTTGGGTTGATTCATACTCGCCACAAATATTGCAAATTTTCCTCTATACGATTTTTATTGTTCTTGGCATATTAGTTATCTATTCCCGGCGCTTTTACGGCGTATTGTTACCACTCATAGGAATGATCCTCACGAGTATCTGGGGTGTCGGATTTATGGGTTTATTTGGCTATAACCTCGATCCCTTGATGCTTGTTGTGCCGTTTTTAATTTCAGCTCGCTCTATGTCTCATGGTATCCAAAAGGTCGAGCGATATTTTCTTGAATTATCGATTACGAGCAGTAAGGACGAAGCAGCTCGGAACACATTTAATGCTTTATTTCGTCCAGGCGCTTTAGCAATCGTGGCGGATGCATGTGCGTTAGCTCTTATCGGCCTTGGATCGGTGCCAATCAACGATAAGATGGCGGTATACGCATCGTTTTGGGCAATATGTATGGTTGTGACAGTGCTCGTTAGCGTGCCGATGTTGTTGTCACTGCTGCCTCAACCCAAAAATGTTGAAATGAAAGAGACGATTATTCGGAAAATATTTCCGAAGCTTGCGTTAGCCACGGCGACGCAGGCTCGATCGCGTGGTGTGCTGTGGTTTTGTTTGGTGTTCGCAATCATTGCTACTTATTTTGCCTCTTGGGTCAAAATCGGCGAGCCGGAGCCTGGTTCACCATTGTTGTTTCATGACCATGATTTCAATATCTCCTCGAAGGCCATAAATCAACGATTCCCAGGCTCGGAGGAATTATTCATCATTGCGCGCACCGCCGAAAAACATGGTCTTAAACGCCCGGAAGTGCTCCGCGCGCTCAACGATTTTCAAAATTACATGATGTATGACGAAACGCTTGGCGGGACTAAGGGAGTGCCCGATTTAGTGACGACCGTGAATCGCATGACCCGCAATGATGACCCGAGGTGGGCCGTGGTTCCGGAATTCGGTAATGAGATTGGCGGATTAATGTTTGCTTACATGATGTCAGCACCTATCCCAGGTGCATTGATTGAGTACCAAGATACTGATGATCAGATTGCGAATATGGTTTTTTACTATAAAGATCACACGGGGGAGACAATTCGACGTGCGATACACATGGTTAAGGACTGGCGTGAGCGCGTAGCAAGCCAAATAGAGGGTTTCGATATCGAGCTTGCTGGGGGACCAGTGGGCGTAACTGCCGCTATCGATGAGGAAGCATATGAGACGAATGTCATCGTAGTCCCGGCGGTAATGGTTTTGATACTGTTCTTCACCCTGTGGTTTTACTCATCCTTGCATGCAGGAGTAATGATATTAGTAGCGATGGCATTCGCAACAACTCTATCCTACGCGTGTATGGGCATTCTTGGACTTGGGCTTAATGTAAATACTGTGCCGATGATTGCCGTGGGGATTGGCCTCGGGGTTGACTACGCTATTTATATGATGGATCGCATAAAAGAAGAGATCCCAGGTTCAGACAGCCTGCAACATGCGATTACCATGGCGGTGAGCACTACCGGTGTTGCCATCGCAATTACGGCGACTACCCTTGTCGGCGGCATTATTATGTGGGTGTTTGTATCCGAGCTGCGGTTTCAGGCCGACGCTGCTAAACTTTTATTCATTATGCTGGTGCTAAATGCGGCCGCTGCCATGTTTTTGGTACCTGCTTGGGTTGATGTCTTTAAACCGAAATTCATCATGCAGGCGACCGGTGAGGACCCCCCTAAAGCTTGATATCCCGCGATCCTGTAGAGTGATCTAAAAAGTCTCGGAATATTGCCTTTGTTGCAGTAAAACCACAGAATTTGTGGTAGATTTAGAAGGGATCGTAAGGGTCTAAAGTAGGGCGGATTGGCATAATGTATCAATTTTCGTCTACACGGTCGCTGTCTATCGGTGGCCTGCTGGGGAGCAAAAGGGGAATAAGTATGGCTGGACAACACCATCGTTGTAGGCTGATTAGTCGCGGTATCTGTTCTGGTGTCGCAGTGGTCTTGGGACTTTTTATAACTACAGGTGTATCCGCCTGGCAATCAAAAGACGGGAGCACAGTCATCCATGGCTTTGCAGACTACACGCACCATAATCGTGCTGACTATGGCGTGGTAAAGGGACGCCTTCGTGGCCAACTAGAAATTAATAAAGATTTCGGGCGCGTTGGCATATTTCGTGGTGTCTCATTGAATAGCGTCTTACGTATAACGCATGATGGTGTGTATGACTGGAATGAG
>CAYFFH010000298.1:0-4135 GCA_964342175.1 uncultured Enterobacteriaceae bacterium
GCAGCCCGAATAAGGCCTTCAGTTTGAACAGCAGCTTCGCAACTGATCTGAATAAGGGCAACATCGATCTGCCCAAACTATCGGTCATAGGCCTTGGCTTAGTTATCGATGGCAAGTTGACGCGGCGAATTACAAATGGCGACAAAGACACCATCAACGGTCACTTATCGGTTAGGGGTGAAAAAGTTAACTCTTTATTGGAAGCCTTAGGTCAAAAAGATCTAGCCGCATCGATCGATGGACTCAGCCTTGATGCAGGCATTAACGGAACCATGACCGACTTGACAGTGAGCCCACTAACGCTACTAGCAAAGGTGAACCGCAAAAATCGAAGCAATCCGGTTGACCTAACGTTAACGGCCGGCGCGGCGCATATGAATCTCGAAAAAGAAACCTTGACCGTTAACGATCTGTCTTTAACGGGACTCGGAATGAATGTAGGGGTAAATATCAATGCTAGCAAAATTAAAACCGAACCCACGATCACCGGGAATGTAAATATACCGGTATTCAATCTGAGGCAGGTACTTAATGGTCTCAACCAAGAAATACCACCAATGGCAGATCCAAATGCGCTAACCGCCTTCGCTTTAAATACAGAGTTTTACGGTACAAGCAAAAGCGTTGCTCTAAGCAAACTGGACATGGCTCTCGACCAATCTATCTTAAGGGGGGATCTCGCGATCGATGACTTCGAAGGTGCCGACGTACGTTTCGCCCTTGGAATTGATCAAATCAATGCTGATGCTTACATGAGACCGACGCAAAAAGGCTACGTGCGACCAATCACGCCAGAGGCCGCTGCCGTAGGCGCAACCCAGTTGCCGATCGAGACACTACGAAAGATAAAAATCGCAGGAGATCTTATCGTCGGCAGGTTACAGATCTCCGGCGCAAAATTGCGGGATGCTAAACTTAGCATCAATGCCGCGGATGGGAGCATTAAGATCAATCCGCTGGCGGCTTCTTTGTATGACGGTAATTACGATGGAATAATCGACCTCGATGCAACGACTAAGGTACCGCGGCTCACCATCGACACAAAATTGACTGGAATCAATGTCGAACCACTGCTATTCGATCTCACCGGAAACCGGTCGCTCTCTGGCACCGCTAACCTAAGTACAAATCTGGTTGCGATCGGAAACGACTCCGATGCGCTCAAGAGAAATCTCTCAGGACCGCTGAACTTTCTGATTGAAAATGGTGTGTATCGGGGGATCGACGTCGCCACGATACTCTCACAAATTGAGGTGATGGTCGAAACCAAACGTCCCGGGGTTGTACAAAAAGGCGGTGAAACAAAGTTTCAAACCCTGGCCGGTACGATAAACTTTAAAAACGGTGTCGGCTCAAACAACGATCTCCTTCTAGATGGGTCGGGATTTAAGGTTACCGGCAATGGAATTGTAGCCAACCTAAATAATGACACCATGAAATATGACGCTCTCGTATCGGTAGAATCTGCTAGGTCACAGCAGGGCGAAAGTACCTATAACCTCGGTGGCTACAGTGTCCCGATCAAGTGTCGCGGCAAATTCGGTGCGGACACATGCAAACCCGACATCGGCGATATTGTCGCAGAAATCGCAAAATCGGCGGTGACCAAGGAAATTGGCCGAAAACTCGAGGATGTGCTCGGCGGCGGTGCTGGCAAAGCACTAAAAAAACTATTTAGGTTCTGATAAATCGCTAGACGAACGGCGCATGCGGGTGCACCGCTGTATCTCGGTAGTCTGCTTTGACCTCGGCTTTGTCACAAACGTTGAGGAGCATCTCTACCAAACTATTTCTTCCACGGATATCCCTACCGGAAACAACTTCCGACCTCGTTATTTGATATGGACAGTCGACACGATATCGGAACTGGTGGCACGAATATCGGTTAAAGTTAAACTACGGCCTGTTTTTTAGTTTCCCGCTAATCCGGCCACTTTTATTTGAGCATACGTTTATGAGTACGGTTCCCGAACTTGCTGTCAAAATTGAAAGTGAGGCGAAATGTGTCCTACCTAAGTAAGCGGTTATTAAAGTGGTTTGATCAACATGGCCGGCACGACCTGCCATGGCAGCACGACCCGAGCCCCTACCGGGTTTGGGTATCCGAGATTATGTTGCAGCAAACCCAAGTTACAACTGTAGTTCCATTCTTCAAGCGATTCATACAGTGCTTTGGATCAGTCGCCGCGCTTGCTAGTGCCGAAATCGATGAAGTTCTACACCAGTGGTCAGGGCTTGGCTACTACGCGCGTGCGCGTAATCTGCATCGCGCGGCAAATGTTATCGTCAGTGAATATGCCGGGCAGTTTCCGAACTCAATCGAAGATTTGATTAAGCTGCCTGGGGTTGGCCGATCGACTGCTGGAGCAATTCTATCGCTCGCCTACGACCAGCGCTATCCGATACTAGATGGTAACGTCAAACGTGTCCTTGCCCGCTATCATGAAGTCTATGGTTGGCCCGGAAACTCTAAAGTGTTGCGGCAATTATGGTCGCATGCTGAGTACCATACACCTCACAAAAGAATCGCAGACTATACACAGGCGATAATGGATCTCGGAGCAACACTATGCGTACGTGGCAAACCTCGTTGTAACATTTGTCCGCTTCAAAACAGCTGCGGCGCCTTCGCGGCACAAACTCAAGCTCAACTTCCGAACCGAAGGAAACGTAACCCGTTGCCCCTCAAGAACGTCTGCTTTCTTATTGCTCGTACGGAGAACGAGTCTACCTTGCTATACAAACGACCACCAAATGGAATCTGGGGCGGATTGTGGAGCTTTCCCGAAATCAACGCCAACAAAGACGTAGAATCTTGGTGCCGAGAGCACAGTCTCCGTCAGGTAGGAGAACTCTTGCAACATCCGGTTCTAACCCATACTTTCACCCACTTTACGTTGGCGATAACACCTTTGGAATGCGTCGTTGTTAAAAACGAGGGCTCGATCATGGATCCGAATCGATGGCTTTGGTATAACATTCACAATCCCGCACGCGTTGGTTTGTCAAAACCCGTACAACAACTGCTGCAGATATAATCTAATTAAAGTGTTCAAAGGAAGCTAACGTGAGTCGTTTCGTCAACTGTATAAAACTTGGCCGCGAGGCGGAGGGCTTGCTAACCCCTCCGTATCCTGGCGACCTCGGGCTAAGGATATTCGAAAACGTATCAAAGGAAGCCTGGCAACAATGGTTGCAACATCAGACGATGTTACTTAATGAGTATCGCCTTACGCCGATAGAACCGAAAGACCGCAAGTTTTTAGAAGGCGAAATGGAGAAGTTTTTTTTCGGAGAAGGATCCAAAATTCCCGACGAATTTGTTGCACCGTCGTAGGTTTCGACTGTGTCCGCCGGCCGAGATCAACATACTACGTAACGTCAAGTTGAATCGCTAAGCGAAGATCGCGATGTACCCTCCCCAGGCGATCAACACAACTCCAGGCATCCACGATACCCAAGGTCCTGAGGGAAGGACGCGCTCAGCTAATATAAAAATACTCAACAACGCCATCGTAACCACACTCATAGCACCGCCGACGAACATCAGTAGCATCAACATCCAACAGCACCCAATACAAAATAAGCCATGTTGCAATCCCATGCGGATAGCACCAAGTCGGCCAGATCGCCAGTTCGCCAGAAAAAATCCGATTGGACTGCGGCACCTATTGAGACAGGCCTCCTTCATCGGGGTCAATTGGTAAGCGCCCGCGAGGATTAATATACTTGCAGCCAACAAAGGTCGAACCGAAAGGAGATCGCCGTGCAATTGTCCAACCCCGTGTAATGACCATTGCAATGTTGCCGCTACAACAGAGAACATGCACCATGCCAATAGGTAACCGCCCGCAAATAAGACAGCATCAAATTCTGTGCTTGGGCCACGATTGAGCTGGCCGAACACGATCACCATAGGCATCACGGCCGGAACCATCATTGCGAACATCATTACCATCCACATGGCGGTAGTGGCGCCGAGGTAGGGTATTAACTCATTGGGCTCCATCATCATCCACATGAGTTCGACAAACAATCCATCGCCACGCATAACACGCATCGCGTTTTCTGTCTCAACAAGGAAATACCAACTAAACGCGGCAAGCATTATCAGTGCAAAAATACTGATTGCCTG
>CAYFFH010000299.1:0-4119 GCA_964342175.1 uncultured Enterobacteriaceae bacterium
GTAATTAAAGAGTTTTTTGGCTCGAGTCAGCTATCACAATTTATGGATCAAAATAATCCACTGTCGGAAGTCACTCACAAACGACGGGTATCGGCACTTGGCCCGGGTGGGCTTACGCGCGAACGGGCGGGCTTTGAGGTTCGCGATGTTCACCCAACACACTACGGGCGGGTATGTCCAATCGAGACACCCGAAGGTCCGAATATCGGCTTAATAAACTCACTTGCTGTGTACGCGCGTACGAACAAATACGGGTTTTTAGAAACGCCATATCGACGTGTGATTGACCGTAAAGTTACGACCGAAGTCGAATACCTATCGGCGATTGAAGAAGGTCAATACGTTATCGCGCAAGCCAATGCCAGCGTTGACGACAACGGAAAACTAACGGACAGCCTAGTGTCTTGCCGTTATCAGAATGAATTTACGCTAGCCGGTCCGGATCGTGTGCAATATATGGATGTATCGCCCCGACAAGTTGTCTCGGTGGCTGCAGCATTGATTCCCTTTCTTGAACATGACGATGCGAATCGCGCTTTGATGGGATCCAATATGCAACGCCAAGCGGTCCCGACATTACGTGCCGAGACGCCTCTAGTGGGAACTGGAATAGAGCGAACAGTGGCAAGGGATTCGGGTGTTATAGTCTCGGCCTTAAGGAGCGGGGTTGTTGATTCGGTCGATGCCAGCCGCATTGTAGTGCGGGTCGATGATGAAGAAACTAAAGCTGGTGAGCCTGGGGTTGATATCTATAATCTGACGAAATATACGCGTTCCAACCAAAACACATGTATTAATCAGAAACCGTTGGTCCGTCCAAACGATCGGATCTCTTCCAATGATGCACTGGCCGATGGACCTTCCACCGACCTTGGTGAGCTTGCATTGGGCCAGAATATGCTCGTCGCCTTCATGCCGTGGAATGGATACAACTTTGAAGACTCGATCTTGATATCAGAGCGAGTCGTTCAGGAAGATCGCTATACAAGCATCCACATTGAAGAGTTGACCTGTGTTGCGCGAGATACGAAGCTTGGGTCGGAGGAAATATCTGCGGACATCCCTAACGTTAGCGAAGGTGCGTTATCCAAGTTGGACGAATCGGGGATTGTATATATTGGTGCCGAAGTTCATCCCGGTGACATCCTCGTCGGTAAGGTTACCCCTAAAGGCGAAACCCAGCTAACCCCAGAGGAAAAGCTGCTACGAGCAATTTTTGGTGAGAAGGCCTCTGATGTAAAAGATACTTCTCTGCGTGTGCCATCAGGGATGAGTGGAACGGTTATAGATGTACAAGTCTTTACTCGCGATGGGGTGGAGAAAGATCTGCGTGCACTTGAAATCGAACGGGCGGAATTGGCCGTAGTGAGAAAAGACCTTGATGATCGATTGCGCATCTTAGAGGATGATATATATCTGCGCATAGAACGCCTGCTAATTGGCAAGGTTGTTGAAAAGGGTTTTCAAGGAGTGCCCAAAGGTAGCAAGATAACTAAGCAGAATCTTGCTGATACTCCACGGGAGAGTTGGTTTGACATTCGGACGTCTACTGACGTAGTAAATGACCAAGTTGAACGCCTGGCAGTGCAGATTTCCGAGCACCAAGCAGACCTTGAACAGCAATTTGAAGAAAAGCGTTCCAAATTGACGTCAGGTGATGATCTCGCTCCTGGCGTACTCAAGATGACTAAGGTTTATCTTGCGGTGAAGCGTCGGATGCAACCGGGCGACAAGATGGCCGGGCGGCATGGGAATAAAGGTGTAGTCTCGATGATCGTGCCGGTCGAGGACATGCCGCACATGGAAGATAGCACCCCAGTTGACATCGTGCTCAACCCTCTTGGTGTCCCCTCTCGTATGAATGTTGGTCAGGTATTAGAAACTCACCTCGGGTGGGCCGCTCGTGGCCTTGGGCACAAGATTGGCGAAATGCTAGATAAGAATGCAGGAGCTGGGACTCTCCGAGACTTTTTTGGCAAGGTCTATAACATTAGTGGCAAGACTGAGAATCTGGACGAGTTTAACGATGATGAAATCATCGCCTTGTCTCGTAATCTCAGGAGCGGTGTCCCGATGGCTACTCCAGTTTTTGATGGCGCAGACGAGTCCGAGATCAAGCATATGCTCAAGCTCGCTGGACTACCAGTGAGCGGGCAAACCACACTGATAGATGGGCGTACGGGCGAGGCATTTGATCGGCAGGTTACTGTTGGATACATGTATATGGTGAAGCTCAACCACCTAGTCGATGACAAAATGCATGCGCGTTCGACAGGCCCTTACAGTTTAGTGACCCAGCAACCGTTGGGGGGTAAGGCGCAATTTGGTGGGCAGCGTTTCGGTGAGATGGAAGTGTGGGCGCTTGAGGCGTATGGCGCCGCGTACACCTTGCAAGAAATGCTAACTGTAAAATCGGATGACGTGAACGGTAGAACGAAGATGTATAAAAACATCGTCGATGGCGACCATCGTATGGAAGCCGGAATGCCGGAATCGTTTAACGTTTTGCTTAAGGAATTGCGATCTTTATCCATCGATATCGAACTCGACCGCTAGTCATGCAATTTACCGATTATTTTTGGTTCCCGATTTAAGGAGTAACCATTGTGAAAGACCTACTTGATTTACTTAAAAGCCAGGGACAAGTCGAAGACTTCGACGCGATTAAAATCGGTCTGGCTTCGCCTGAAAAAATTCGATCGTGGTCGTATGGGGAAGTCAAAAAACCCGAAACAATTAACTATCGCACTTTCAAGCCTGAGCGTGACGGCTTGTTTTGTGCGAAGATTTTTGGACCGATCAAAGATTATGAATGCTTGTGCGGAAAGTATAAGCGCCTAAAACATCGTGGCGTCGTGTGTGAGAAGTGTGGCGTTGAGGTCACACTAGCAAAGGTTCGACGGGAACGCATGGGTCATATAGATTTGGCGAGCCCGGTTGCGCACATCTGGTTTTTAAAATCTTTGCCGTCGCGAATGGGCCTGCTCCTCGACGTCACCTTGCGCGAGATAGAGCGCATTTTGTATTTCGAAGCCTATGTTGTCATCGAACCCGGCATGACGGACCTCGAGCGCGGCCAACTGCTGTCTGAAGAGTCGTATCTCGATGCGATTGAACAATATGGTGATGATTTTGACGCGAGAATGGGCGCGGAAGCGGTCTATGAGCTACTGAAAAATGTTGACCTTAGGGAAGAAATTAGTGCTATCCGGGAAGCGTTGCCTAAAACGAAGTCAGAGACAAAGATCAAGAAATTCACCAAGCGTTTGAAATTAATGGAGGCATTTTTGCACTCGGGTAATAAACCAGAGTGGATGGTGATGAGAGTAATGCCGGTCTTGCCGCCTGAGCTTCGCCCCTTAGTTCCGTTAGATGGCGGGCGTTTTGCGACATCCGACCTTAATGACCTGTATCGTCGTGTGATTAATCGCAATAATCGCCTAAAAAGGCTGCTTGATCTCAATGCGCCGGATATTATCGTTCGTAACGAGAAACGAATGTTGCAAGAAGCAGTGGACGCATTACTCGATAACGGTCGCCGTGGTCGAGCGATCACTGGGACGAACAAATTGCCACTAAAGTCGCTCGCTGACATGATCAAAGGTAAGCAAGGACGTTTCCGGCAAAACTTGTTAGGTAAACGAGTGGATTATTCGGGTCGTTCGGTCATTGTGGTTGGTCCAACTCTGAAGCTACACCAATGCGGTCTCCCTAAGAAAATGGCGTTGGAGCTGTTCAAACCATTTATTTTTAGCAAGCTTGAAGGTCGTGGTATGGCGACAACAATTAAAGCTGCGAAAAAACTGGTTGAACGCGAAGGAGCGGAAGTCTGGGATATTTTAGAAGAGGTAATTCGTGAGCACCCGGTTATGTTGAACAGGGCGCCGACGTTGCACCGATTAGGGATTCAGGCGTTCGAACCGGTCCTTATCGAAGGTAAAGCTATTCAATTACACCCCTTAGTATGTACCGCATTCAACGCCGATTTTGATGGTGACCAAATGGCGGTTCATGTCCCGCTGTCAATCGAAGCGCAGCTCGAGGCTCGCGGCCTAATGATGTCTACAAACAATATCTTGTCGCCTGCTAACGGTGACCCGATCATTGTTCCTACACAGG
>CAYFFH010000300.1:0-4093 GCA_964342175.1 uncultured Enterobacteriaceae bacterium
TGGTCGACTCTTGGGTTCATCCTAATGTTCTCACCACGGTACGCTTAGCGGTTGGCCTCGGTGGCGCCGCCTTATTCGCTTCAGGGTCCGCATATAACCTGGGTGCAGTGTTGATTGTGCTATCGAATTTCCTTGATCACACGGATGGTGAGCTTGCGCGCCTAAGTGGCAAGACTACCTCCTTCGGGCACGTGTACGACCTTTGGAGCGACGCAGTAGTAACGGTTGGAATTTTCATAGGACTTGGAATCGGACTGGAACAGGTCCTAGGTTGGCGTTCGATTCTCTACGGCACGATAGCGGGGCTCGCAATTGCTGGAATTTTTCAAATGCGAAATATCATGGAGAGCAGATACGGAAAACAAGCGGTTCAACAAGCTAACTGGGGCGGTTTTGAGACGGAGGACATACTCTATTTAATCCCACTTGTTACTTTGGCTGACCAGCAAGCGACTTTTTTACTCGCCGCTACAATCGGTGCTCCGATTGGATTTGTCGTTGTTTTTGTGCAGCTCTTAAAAACAGTAGATAGAGGGAGGTGAAATGACGATCCTGGTAACTGGCGCTACAGGTTTTGTCGGAAGTGCTGTAACACGGCTACTGCTTAACCGAGGTGCAACCGTAGCCGTGTTGTCACGCAGCGACAGTGATCGAACAAACGTGGCCGACTTGAACGTTGAAATCCGCGAAGGCGACCTACGTGATCAACGTTCACTTGAGCGAGCATGTGCACACTGCGATACGCTATTTCATGTCGCTGCCGATTATCGATTGTGGACCAGAAATAGCAGCGACCTGTATGCGAGTAACGTCGATGGTACACGCAATATTATGAGCGCTGCACTTGAATGCGGAATCGACAAAATCGTCTACACAAGCAGCGTAGCGACACTGGGTACAAATACGGACGGCTCCTCTGGGGACGAAACCACCCCGGTTAAAATCGATGATATGGTCGGCGACTACAAACGTTCAAAGTTCCTTGCAGAACGAGTTGTAGATGAACTAGTGGAGCGCGACAGTTTACCTGCGGTTATCGTCAACCCATCAACACCGGTGGGACCACACGATATTAAACCCACACCAACTGGGCGCGTCATCCGAGACGCACAAGCTGGCAGAATTCCCGGATATGTAGACACGGGGTTAAATATCGCTCACGTTGACGACGTCGCGGCTGGGCATCTCTTGGCACTAGAGCATGGACAGGTCGGTCGCCGTTACATCCTTGGAGGAGAAAATCTGTCGTTACATGAAATTTTGCGGATTATCGCAGAGATCTGTGGGAGATCGCCTCCTACACTGAAACTACCGCGCCGATTACTTTTCCCTATCGCGTACGCGTCGGAGGCTTGGGCCTGGATAATCGACGGTAACGAGCCGCAGGTGACGGTTGATGGTTTGCGTATGGCGCGAAAAAAAATGTTTTTTAATTCTGCGCGGGCGATCAAAGAATTACACTACGTAGCACGACCAGCACGCGAAGCGCTCGAAGACGCAGTTTTGTGGTTCAAAGATCAACTTTAGCCTTCTGCAGGCGGCGAAGTCTGGGCCGCCAACTTTGGATTTGCATGGAACGCGGCGGCCAGTAGTAAGCTTGCCGCGATCCACACAAGCTCACGGAACCGTCGCAGCAACGCTGCCGCGATACCAACATTGGGTGAACCGACGATCACGCCGCAAGCGAACATCAGCATGCCTTCTTGTGCACCAATTCCTGCGGGAATAAAAAAAGCAATCGTGCGTATCGTTTGTACCGCAGCTTCGATGACAAACGCATCAGACCAGCTTACCGGGTAACCGATCAAATCCAAAATTACATAGAGCTCGACCACACCGAGAAGCCAATTTGCCATCGCATACGTCATCGACAATATTAAGCGCCTTCGGTCATGGCGGTAAAAGCGCGCAAACTGCTCATCCATATCTTGCATGCCGGTAACGAGGCGGCTTAAACGTAGACCGAATCGGGTTTTACCAAGCCCAGATGCGGTTAAGCTCGAAAGCCTAAGATGCTGTATGAGAAAAAACACGGCAACATTAAAAAACAACCAAGCAAAACCGATGCCTACCATTGATTTATGCGCTTCGCTTAGCTGCTCATGTGCCAAAGCGATGGACACAGCGGCCCCAGCGAAGATAATTAAGGAAAACATACTCGTCGTTTTTGCCAAAATTAAGGAGGCACCGGAGTCACGTAAAGCGATCCCGTAGTTCGTTTTTAGCAACCAAGCCTTAACCGGCTCCCCTCCCATCGACGCCGCTGGCGTAATATTGTTATAGGCCTCACCGATCATGCGCACTAAAAATAGCCGTCCGGCCCAGCGCGCAGTCATGTCGACAGATTCCAAGGTGTGCTGCCAACTCACTACATCAGCACCAAAATATAATGCGTAGACGACAAATATGCTGAGTATCCCGAGGACGCTGATCGAGCGCACTTGCGACCATATTTCCTCAAGATCAGCTTGCCCAAGCACCCACGCAAGAAGTGCGATGCCGAGAAGCAGAAAAATCAATTTTACGTAACGCATTTCCTCGATAATAGCTTTTTCGAACAACACTAACGATTAGAGCGAACGGGTAATTAATGGTCTCATACAGGCGAACACATGACTACCATACAATTGACCACCTGCTACGGTCGCTGTACTCTCAGTTCGCTGCTTTATAGCCGATATTAATGATTAGTAATTTAAATAACGAACTGTCCGCACGCGTGTCGACTCTCGATATAGAGCAGTTACAAGGTGCATTTATCGCACAAGATGAATTCGTGCAGATTGAAAACTTCTTGCCGCGCGCACTGGTCAGAGAAATGTTGGATACATTACCAAGTCTCGAAGCACTGGTGCACCGGAATTACATTCCAGGCCATAAGAAGGGGGGTAGCATAGGCTGCCACAAAATTGACTCCAAGACACCACTTTTTTCAGAGCTATATAAAGCCCAAGCACTACTAGAGTTTCTCGAAAGGCTATGCGGTTGCGATTTGATTGCCTGCCCAATCGGCGATCCACACTCCTATGCATTGTACTACTACACCAAACCGGGTGATCATATAGGCTATCATTACGATACTTCCTACTATAAAGGCGTTAGGTATACCGTATTGATTGGCTTGGTCAGCGCACCAAGTTGTTTGCTGGAATACCAATTGCACACTAGAAACCCGGAGCGAGCGGTGGAAACCTCTAGCCTTGAGTTGCAAACCGGAACATTGGTTTTCTTCAACGGTGACAAACTACGTCATAGGATCACATCACTTGGTACCAATGAACAACGGATCGCTTTGACATTTGAATTTCTGACTAACGCAGAGATGCATCCGTTCATGCGTTTCGTATCAAATATGAAGGATTCGATAGCCTATTTCGGGTTCAAGCAGGTTTTCAAACGGCCGCGACGAGGATAAGCCGATTGAGCACTAAAGGTAGATTAATAAATACTCTGTCGAAGGCAGGGAAGCTACGTCAACTTATCGAGTCCACACAACTTGAATTTATCCTAGAAGCCCATAATGGCATCAGTGCCAAAATCGCCGAGGAAGCCGGCTTTAAGGGTATTTGGGCTAGTGGATTGGCTCTGTCCGCACAGTTCGGCGTACGGGACAATAACGAAGCTAGCTGGACACAAGTCGTAGATATGCTGGAATTCATGTCGGACGCCAGTTCTATTCCTATCCTGCTGGATGGTGATACTGGATACGGCAACTTCAACAATATGCGAAGACTCGTGCGCAAGCTGGAGCAACGTCAGGTCGCCGGCGTTTGCATAGAAGATAAAATCTTTCCGAAGACCAATAGCTTTATCGGTGGCGAACGACAACCGCTGGCAAACACCGACGAATTTTGCGGCAAGATTGCGGCCGGCAAAGACAGTCAAACCGACGATAATTTTTGCATAGTCGCACGGGTTGAAGCGCTGATTGCGGGGTGGGATATTCGTGAGGCATTACGTCGTGCCGAAGCCTATCGTTTAGCCGGTGCTGACGCGATCCTGATCCACAGTAAGGCATCACGGCCTGATCAAATCCTTGAATTCGCGTCAGAATGGGCGAACCGCTCACCGTTAGTCATTGTGCCCACAAAAT
>CAYFFH010000301.1:0-4082 GCA_964342175.1 uncultured Enterobacteriaceae bacterium
TCTCCGCAGCTGACACAAGTACTAGAACCCATCGGATCGTCGAGGTCGAACACGATAGCGGATTTTGAGCCGCGATAGGCGTAGCCGATTACATCATTGACCTGCTCTTCGCGGCAGGCGCGAACACACCGTGTACACTGAATACATGCATCCAGGTTTACGGCGATGGCCGGATTTGAAAGGTCCCGTTTTGGTTGTTTCCGCGACTTAAAGCGGACGGAATTAAGGTCGAGAAAATCTGACCAAAAATCAAGTTCAGACGTGGGCGTATAGGGAGATGCTCCGGCTGTTGGCATATCAGATTTCAACAGTTCGAGTACTATACGTTGCGAATGGCGCGCCCGTTCATTGGATGAGGCAACCTCCATTCCAGCTTCCGGTATTCGCATGCAGGCCGGCGCTAAGGTTCGTTCCCCTTTGATCTCAACAACGCAGGCCCGGCAATTGCCATCTCCTCGATAACCGTCCTTGTAGCAGAGATGAGGAATATCGGTACCGGTACGTTTCGCGGCTTCCAGAATAGTCTCGCCGGGCAATGCCTCAAGCGTCGCATCGTCGAGGCTAAAGGAGACAGTTTCTATATCGCTATTCATTGTTTGCCTACTCAAACTCCTGGGGGAAATACTTTATGGCCGAGCGCAAAGGGTTTGGTGCAGCCTGACCAAGCCCGCAGATTGAGGCATCCTCCATTGCGCGCGCGAGCTCTTCGAGTAGGTTCGTATCCCACTGCTCATGCTCCATCAGGGTGACGGCTTTCGCAGTACCAACCCGGCAAGGGGTGCATTGCCCGCAGGATTCGTGTTCAAAAAAACGCATCGCGTTGAGCGCTGCGTCACGGGCGCTGTCGTGCTGGGAAAGTACAATTACTGCGGCTGAGCCGATGAAGCATCCGTGCGGTTGAAGCGAGTCGAAATCAAGTGCTTCGTCACCGAGCGAAGCGGGTAAAATGCCGCCGGACGCGCCACCCGGAAAGTACGCGTAAAACTCGTGGCCGTCGAGCATTCCGCCGCAATATTCTTCGATTAACTCACGGACCGATATGCCCGCCGGCGCGAGATGGACACCAGGGTTTTTAATTCGGCCACTGACTGAAAACGAACGCAGCCCGGAGCGTTTGCGCCGCCCATACGCACAAAACCAGTCTGCCCCACGTTGCACGATATCTCGCACCCAATAGAGTGTTTCCATGTTGTGCTCAAGAGTCGGACGGCCGAATAATCCAACTTGTGCGACATAGGGCGGACGTAGCCTCGGTAAGCCACGCTTACCTTCAATCGATTCGATCATTGCCGATTCCTCGCCACAAATATAAGCGCCTGCGCCACGGCGAAGTTCGATCAATGGGAGGCCACACGGTGGGTTTTCTTGGAGGGACTTGATTTCTCTCAATAGCATAATTCGGCAGGAAGTATATTCGTCGCGGATATAGATATAGCACGCATCGGCCGCAATGGCCCAAGCAGCGATCAGCATCCCCTCAATGAATCGGTGGGGATCTTGTTCGAGATAAATTCGATCTTTAAATGTGCCTGGTTCGCCTTCGTCAATATTGACAGCGATCAAGCGCGGTGCGGCTTGATCGCGCAGTATCGACCACTTCGATCCGGCCGGAAAACCAGCACCTCCGAGGCCGCGCAAATTCGAATCTTTTAATGTCTCGATGACATCGGCGGGATCGCGCTCTCGGCGATGGCATTCCCTGAGTAGTTCGTAGCCGCCATCAGCACAGTACTCGCGGTACTTAAGGTGATTTGTCGGAGGTGCTTGTAGTGCTTGTTGTTCAACTGCCTCAGTTACTAACTTGGTGGATGCCTTCTCAATTGGATTGTGACCAACTACGGCTATCGGGGCATCGGCGCAGCGACCGACGCAAGGTACTGGTTGTACACGGACATCCTGTCCCATCGACTTGTTGAGCGATGCGATCAGATCTGATGCGCCGAATAGTGCGCAAGTTACCGAGTCGCACACTCTGACTGTCACAGGGGGTGGGCGCTGCTGATTGTTTTTGACTACATCGAAATGGTGATAAAATGTGGCTACCTCAAAAACTTCAGCGGCCGATATCGACAATTCGCTAGCGAGTGCGACGCAATGAGCGTCGCTGATACAGCCAAAGCGGTCTTGAATCAGATGCAAGTATTCGATCAATAGATCTCGGCGTGGCGGGGTATGGCCTATTACCGCTCGAATTTCCGTTTGCGCATTATCGTCAAGAGCACGTCCACGCTGTTGTCCCTTCACTCGTTTATTCATATTGACCATGGTTTTTCGATTCGGTTCTATTCATCTGCGATCAGGAGCTCGCCTTGTCCATCGCACGCGATATCGCCGGCGAGCCGGCGAAACGTTCTGATCGAGCGTAATCTCATGTAAGCCGTACGATTTATTCTACGAAGCTGACCTAACAAGAGCGTCGGAAACGTTAATAAAAACGTGCCGCAATCATTGAAAGTCACCAGAGTTTCGGACGGCTTTCGTTTGAGCAATATCGTTCCCCGACGCATCCCGAACCCGATTCCCGGACCCGTACAGCCAGTCACGACGATGGTCCCGGCGATCATATTGCTTCCGCAGTAAGGACCCGCATTCCCATTGGCCACGAGCAAACCGCGGCGCATGCGTTCGCCGGCCCGCATGCCAACTGATTTTCCAATACAGATTATCCCATCGCGCATCCCTAACGAAGTATGCGGTAGCGCACCGGCTGTATAATCACCGCTGCTCCCACTCACATTAATGATGCCGCCGCGCATGCCGCTGCCGAGGTAATCGCCGGCGTTCCCGTGGAGATGAATCTCTCCGCCGGTCATGGACGTGCCAATTTCGTTGCCGGCACTACCCACGATACGTATAACACCCTGTGTCATTCCGCTACCGATCCGCGATAGCTCTTTGGTCACCCCGTGAAACTCGAGAGCATCCTCAGAGATCTTGTCAACCTCGAACAGGTCTCCAAGTAAGATTTTTCGCTTGCCTTGCGCTAGTGGTGTTCGGCGAACCGCGTCTAGCGATTTACCGTAAATCGTATCGGGTAAAACGGAGCTTAGGTCTAGCGAAAACCTTGGGTGTTCAACCAGACTTAGGCGCACACCCGTCATTTTAGGATCTCGCGTAATTTAAAATGATAGGGACCAAGGTTACCACCGTAATTACCTGCACTTATACCGATGATGCCGCGTCTTCGACCGGCGGCGCAGGCCGCTCTGACTCCGACGGCGGTAGCATGACTGATCGAATCGGCATCCAAGCCGTCGATGACAATCTCGAGTACTGCCCCTACCTCGCGCGGTAACTTAGAATCGACCAAACCCTTAAGCGTTGGACAGAATAGATGGTTTGTCGATGCTGGCAGTGCGCTGTATTTGGAACCAACCTTCGACCCCGATCTCACGACGCCGCCGGGAAATGGCATGATCACGTTTGGAACCCGGCGCATCGCGGTAATTGCCCGCTCGCTCGCTATCAGTGCCTGTTCTTGCGTTTCCGAGAGAATGAGAAAATTGCCGCCACCGATGGCCTTCGTAACCCGCGCATCCTCCTCACACACGAATTCTCCGTCCATCACCGGAACTCGCCAGTAGCGAGTGTTACCGAATTTTTTAGAGATCTGATAACCATCACCGAAATAGCGAAGGTTTCTGCCTAGCGCGATGGGATCGCCGTCATCGAGGCCGGAATAACAAGCAGTCGTCGGGCACGTGAGGACACATTGTCCGACGCGATTTTGAATTTGCTTACTCAACTCCTTGGTATTCATTGAAAACATCAATACCGAGATCCCGGGTCGCCCGTCCGGCGTCTCCGTGGGCTTTAGTGATCGCTCGATGCCTGCCTCGCAACCGCACGCGATTACCGATGTGGCGAACCCGGTCATTGCCCGAGCGGCATGATCTGCCCAGGTGTCATTAGCGGCAGTGACGATGATCCTTGTGGCCTTCATAGGAAAAGCCTCGGCGAATGTATTCTCGATGCTGACGTCGTTAATTTTCATGACATGCGTCGTGATCGATGGATTTTTAATTTGCCTCTGCCTTGATCTCGAATTTCGTCGTCACTAACGATAATGCGATTTTTCTTCA
>CAYFFH010000302.1:0-4081 GCA_964342175.1 uncultured Enterobacteriaceae bacterium
CAGGCCGGCATTCTAACCAGCTGAACTACCGCTCCGAATTCTTTTGGTGGGTGCTGAGGGGTTCGAACCCCCGACCTTCGCCTTGTAAGGGCGACGCTCTCCCAACTGAGCTAAGCACCCTTGGGAAGCGCGTCAGTTTACGGCATCCTTTAGCGCTTTTCCAGGTTTAAACCCGGGGACGTTCGAAGCTTTGATGTGAATTGTTTCTCCCGTTCGAGGATTCCGTCCAGAGCGCGCGGCACGTTTTCTCACACTGAAGGTTCCAAAGCCAACTATCGTTACCTGATCGTCTTTTTTTAGCGAATCGGCGATAGCTTCAGTTACTGCATCGACTGCGCGAGCTGCGCCAGCCTTTGATAGATCTGCAGCTTCAGCAACCCTGTCTATTAAATCTGCTTTATTCATGCGGGAACTCTCCTTCAATTCACATACCCAGCCTGAGTAAGTTATGGTTGATGATCGATGGTTGGCGTCGTCCCTATCCCTGGTCCTCGTGTGCGTGACGTGGCCGTTACACCAAGCAGCCCTCGTTATACCAAGCACCCCTAAGAGCGTCAAGCAAGCAACTTAACAATTAGAGCATCGCAAACTAATGCGGTCGAATGACATCAGTGTCAACATCTGAATCTGAGGCTTCCTGACCGACCGGCTTCTCACTGTCGTCAGAAATTGGCAACGGGTCCGGCGAGCGCTGTAATGCCACCGCGAACACCTCATCGATCCAACGGACCGGCTTGATATCAAGACCTTGCTTAATGTTGTTCGGAATTTCTTTTAGTTCGCGTTCGTTTTCGATTGGAATCAAAACGGTCTTGATTCCACCGCGCAGAGCGGCCAGTAATTTTTCTTTTAGCCCGCCAATCGGCAAAATTTCACCACGCAGGGTAATCTCGCCTGTCATTGCGACGTTCGCTTTCGCTGGAATACCCGTTAATGCGGACACGAGCGCGGTCGACATTCCCACTCCAGCGCTTGGCCCGTCCTTCGGAGTTGCGCCCTCTGGAACATGGAAATGTACATCATGTGAGCGATAAAAATCTGGTTTTATACCAAGACTCGATGCGCGACTCCGGACAACTGTCATCGCCGCCTTGATCGATTCCTGCATCACGTCACCGAGACGACCGGTATAAGTTTCTTTTCCTTTCCCGGGCACCACAACGGCCTCAATGGTCAGCAAGTCACCACCCACCTCGGTCCAGGCCAGCCCGTTGACCTGTCCGACGCGATCTTCTTCCTCAACTAAACCGTAGCGGAATTTTTTGACACCGAGATATTTTTCAATTGATTTTGAACTGACTGAAATAGTTCGCCTAGGGGCCTTCTTCAAAATTTGTTTGACTACCTTACGACACACATTCGCAATTTCTCGTTCCAAGTTTCGAACACCAGCCTCCCGCGAATAGTAACGAATTATTTCCCTAATCGAGGATTCTGAAATCCTTATTTCTTCATTTTTTAATCCATTATTCTTGATCTGCTTAGGGATCAAATATTTCTTCGCAATATGAACCTTCTCATCCTCCGTGTAGCCGGCAAGACGAATCACCTCCATACGATCGAGCAATGGCGCAGGAATATCTAAGCTATTCGCGGTCGTAATAAACATGACCTCGGAAAGGTCATAGTCCACTTCAAGATAGTGGTCATTGAAAGAATTATTTTGCTCTGGATCGAGAACTTCAAGTAACGCGGAAGCTGGATCTCCACGGAAATCCATCGCCATTTTATCGACTTCGTCGAGTAAAAATAGTGGGTTTCTGGTACCAACCCTTGCCATATTCTGCAAAATTTTACCCGGCAACGACCCGACATACGTCCTTCGATGACCTCTGATCTCAGCCTCGTCGCGCACGCCGCCGAGCGACATGCGGACGAACTTCCGATTCGTTGCACGCGCGATCGATCTACCTAGCGAGGTTTTACCAACCCCCGGAGGACCAACAAGACAAAGTATTGGCCCTTTCAATTTTTTTACGCGCTGTTGCACAGCAAGATGCTCAACAATACGCTCTTTGACCTTCTCCAGGCCATAATGATCTTGGTCCAAAATCATTTCAGCCTTACCGAGATTACGTCCCATTTTCGATCGTTTTTTCCATGGCACGCCAATTATCCAATCAATATAGTTACGAACGACTGTCGCCTCCGCAGACATCGGCGACATCATTCTCAATTTTTTTAGTTCTGATTCTGCCTTCTCGCGCGCTTCGGAATGCATCCCAGATTCGGCAATCCTTTCGGCGAGTTCATCGAATTCGTTGGACCCATCTTCAGACTCACCTAATTCGTTTTGAATGGCCTTCATTTGCTCATTCAGATAATATTCGCGTTGACTTTTCTCCATCTGTTTTTTTACTCGCCCGCGCAGACGTTTTTCCACTTGCAGCAGATCGATTTCGGCCTCCATCAAACTAATTAAATGCTCCATGCGCTCACGTAAATTCACAAACTCAAGAACATTTTGTTTGTCTTGGATTTTAATCGACATATGTGCTGCAATCGTATCTGCCAAACGCGAAGCGTCATCAATGCTAGCTAATGAGGAGGTAATCTCTGGCGGAACTTTTTTATTTAGTTTGACATATTGGTCAAACTGGCCCATCAATGAGCGGGTTAGCACCTCAGCTTCTCGGTCAGAAATCGGTTCCGGTTCAAGTGCTTCGATCCGCGCCGAGAAAAAATTTTCGGTATCGACAAATTCGATTGTGCGAGCCCGGCTAACCCCCTCGACAAGCACTTTTATCGTGCCATCGGGCAATTTTAGTAGTTGAAGTATGTTGGACACGGTGCCGACTTCATGAATACCGTCGACTGACGGGTCATCGTCTGCTGCGCTTCGTTGCGCCACCAACAGAATCTGTTTCGCGTCCGCCATCGCTGATTCTAAGGCGCGTATAGATTTGTCGCGTCCGACGAATAAAGGAATAACCATATGCGGATAGACGACTACGTCACGTAAGGGTAATACCGCAAGAATATTAGACTCGCTCATTAGAATAGGTCTCAAAAAGCTAAACGTTATGCCAGAGAATACTGCAGATGCAGCTAAGTAGTACTGATGGCGAAACCATCAGGCCAGTCATGTTTATCGCCGAATTATGATCCAATCAATATAGATACGAACTTATCTCGCGGAAGCGATGGAGAATGAAGATTCAATCCGACGCGGCCTTCGAAATGTCCGACCCCTCGTAAATAACCAAAGGTTTAGATTCGCCAGTAATAGAACCTTCGTCCACCACAACCTTCGCTACGTTATCCAATGACGGCAATTCGTACATTGTATCCAGTAAATTCTGCTCGATGATAGAACGCAGTCCCCTAGCCCCAGTCTTTCGCTCCACCGCTTTCTTAGCTACCGCATGCAAGGCATCCTCTCGGAATTCTAAATCGCAGTCTTCCATTTCAAACAGTCGTGCATACTGCTTAGTCAGGGCATTTTTCGGTTCAACCAGTATCTGAACCAATTGCGATTCTTCCAGCTCATCCAACACGGCTACGACGGGCAAACGCCCGACGAACTCCGGAATCAATCCGTAGCGAATCAAGTCCTCAGGTTCGACCTGATGCAATATTTCACCTGTAGTCTTTTTGTCATCCTTGCTTTTTACTTCTGCTGCGAACCCGATCCCACCCTTTTCCGACCGATCACGGATTATCTTATCGAGTCCGGAAAAAGCTCCCCCACAAACAAACAATATATTGGAGGTATCGACTTGCAAGAATTCTTGTTGCGGGTGCTTCCTTCCACCCTGAGGTGGTACCGACGCGACGGTTCCTTCAATCAACTTCAGCAATGCTTGCTGCACGCCCTCCCCAGACACGTCACGCGTGATTGATGGATTGTCCGATTTTCGAGATATCTTATCAATTTCATCGATATAGACGATACCTGTTTGCGCTTTCTCAACGTCATAGTCACACTTTTGAAGAAGTTTCTGGATGATGTTCTCTACGTCTTCGCCAACATAGCCCGCCTCAGTTAGGGTCGTAGCGTCAGCGATCGTAAACGGCACATTCAAAAGACGTGCCAGTGTCTCAGCAAGCAACGTTTTGCCACTTCCGGTTGGACCAATAA
>CAYFFH010000303.1:0-4049 GCA_964342175.1 uncultured Enterobacteriaceae bacterium
GTTGGATGAGATAAATCCCTTTTCCGGATTGGGAGATACAATTGTAGAAAATTTAGGAGATGCTGTTGATTGGGTTCAAGATACAGAGGCTTATCAATCGCTGAGTGAATGGGTAACTGATGAAGGAAGTGGTGGCGCAGCCGCAGCGCTGGGGGACGCGGGTGAAGCGCTGGGGGACGCGGGTGAAGCGGTGGGCGACTTCGTGGTCAATGTATTATCCGAAGATGACCGGGTTACACCAGATATATATAATTGGGAAAGACCATCAATAGCTACGGGTACCCCACCAGAAGAAGATATTCTTTCAGAGTGTCAACTAGGAGATGGTTATTGGAATAAATTTTATAAAAAAAAATGTTATTTAGACCCCTTCAGCGATAACCCCTATTCATTAGAAATGGGTGCAGAAGGGTCAAGGTACGAAGCAGGTCAGGAACCGGTTTATTATAAAGAAGATCAAGGTGCTAATGGTCGTTTTGAACCGCATCCCCAATATCAGATAAGAGGAGAAAAGAAGCAGAGCGCTATTGATAAGGGTGTCTTAGTTGATCGATGTAATAAATATAATGGGGTTGGGGTTGAGGAGGGGCGAAAGGTGTGCCAGGACAAGGACGAGTACATCCAGTGCCAGGGTAATCAGGGGTGCGCCCTCCTCCTAGAGCGAGCGCTGGGCGGGGAGCAGCTGCACCCCAACCGTTTTACCACGTACCCGTACCTGAGGGCAGCGATAAATTGCGTGCATGGCGCCGGGGCGGAGGCCTGTCTCGAGGCGGGTTGTGGATGGGAGCAGTGGAATGAAGGAGTTTATGTTTCTTGTAAGGCGACTCCAGATTCTGATCAGGTTACTATTGATATTTGCGAAAGAATGAACGATTCATTCCATACATCGACTACCAAACAAGATTGGGAAAATGAAAAAGAGAGTTGCGAGGTGCTTGCGAACCAGGCCCGAATCGATCAGCACCCGGGAGCTCAAGGATCGTGTGAATTTATTGATCTTAGATGTGCAGTCAAACACGATGAGCTTTGTGTTGGGGATAATGCGAATAGTTGCGATAAGTTATCAGAGAATTGTATTGATGATGATGGTGATAAATCATGTACTTATAAATGTAAATATGAATCTAATGATGAAAAATGTAAAACAGTACCGGAATATACATTATCAGAAGAATATGATTATGATATACCAGGTCGCTCTAACGAAGGGCTGAGAGGAATGACACCAGATGAACCCTTTTATTTGGGTTGTTATACTGATCATCGAAATGATCAATATCGTAATACAGGATTAAAACAACAAGATGGAATAAATGATTGTACTATAAATACAATTAAAAATATAGTATATTCTTCAACAATGGACGACGCTGGTAATATAATTGAACCAGATGGATATATATATGGACCTAATGCAGATGATGATACGGAGCCCTCCTGTGAAGGCGTCTTGGAGGACTCGACTGTCTTTGAAATGATGGGGATAATGCCTGTGAAATATAAAGTGCCTTATTGTTATGAATTTAATGGTGAAACGGGTGTTGAAGCGGATTTATTAAGGGACGGCGCGTCTTCGGATTCTCAAAGGTTACATTTAAATGATGCTCCTATAAAAATATGTAATGAAGATGTACACTGTGAGATATTTGGGCGACATGAGTGCGAAAGCGCCACTTTAAAGAATTTCTGTGAATGGAATGGATCGGCCTGTGCTCTCAAGGACGACTGCACCTCCTTAAATGATACTCCGTGTTCTGGATTGGAATTAAACCGAGATAAATATATATTTTCCTGTGCGGATGAGATCTTCGGAGCGGGGACGGGTAGATGTATGCCGCCGGAAACCGACTGGATCATGGGCGATCAGTTCGATTGTACTGAAGATGAGTGTCCAGTTAATTACCAAAAGGTTGGCGCTGAATGTCATTTTATATGTAATAATCCTTTATTATCTGAAGATACTTATAGATGTCCGCATTGTGTCGAACCTTCGGGGGAGGGGGAAGATAATATAAATAAATGTAATAATGGTTATCACTGTATAAATAGTGGGGATGGAACTGATAATTTATGTGCTAAACCGGGTGTTGCTTTATCGGGTTCTAATTTACAATCAGATATATGTTTTACGGGTCCCCGAATCGCCGGACATAATTATGATTATTGGAATTTTGGTACGCTTAATGTGACCGCGGAGCCCGGCACCGAAGAGCTAGATAATCCACCGTACCAGTTAAGTTGCGAACCGGCTCCGGGTAACGGTCGTAATAATCTATATAATATGGAACGTGGTTTCAGTCCAATTATTCAGACTATGTTTGGGAAACCAAATGGAACTGGAAATATTCCTTTTATTAATGATAAAGATATATGTCTTCAGAATGATTTTTCAGATATCGCCGTATATGGGGATGATGAGGCTAATTGTAAAAAAATGTACGATAATTTAAATCCTGGATCCTGTGATGCTAAGTATTGTACATATATAGGTCCATTTAATTCAAATATGATGTTTAGAAGTCATCATAATGGCGTAATCCCAAAAGGGGGGTGTAAATCGAATCCAGGAGAAGATCATCAGGCCCATTGTGCTGACCACGCCGATGAAAGCACGTGTAACACCGACGCCTTGTGCACATACGAACCCTATGGGGTAGAGCTATCAAACTGTCATACAGAGGAAGAGTGCTTTAATCATCAATATTTTAATTTCTCATTAAAATGTTTGCATAACGACATCAGTCAAAATGATTGTAGAAAATACAGATACGAAGCACTAAGAGGAAATATGATTAATTTAAGGAAATTTTTAAATATTAATATTGATGAGAATGAATATAATTCAGTAAATCTAAATAATTTGATGCCAGCTGATGGTTCAGGTGTATCTGGTATTGGTAGTATTCATCCTTGTGCGAATGAGGATGCTTATATACATTTTTATAAAGGTTTACAAGATTTAAGAAAAAGCAAAAACCCGAAGAAGAGAAAAGAATATAAAAAAAAGATATGTAAATTAAATGGAGGAGACTGGGACGACTCCGGTGGTTGTACAATCGGTGGCGATCTTATATTTACAGCGACAGTACCAGAAGGGGTAAACCCACCTTTGGCTGATCTTAAAGTAATACCCGATGATGGTGCGTCGGAATTATTAAAAAGGGCATGGGTTACAGCAGGCGAAATTATATTATCTCAAACACAAGCAGATGGGAGGGTAGATGATCCATCGTGGCCGGCTGGTTGGGGGGATAATTTTGATGTTGATGAAATAGGTAAATTCGATATGGACGGAGAGAATGATCCTCGTGATCCAAATGTAATGAAACATTATAGATATGAATATGGAAATATGTTAGAGCAATTATGTCATTATGGTATTGATCGTAGTGGGGGGGAGACTGATTTATCATCAATACGATATGGTCCAATTCGCGGAGGAGGAGGAGAAGGGGGAGCAGCAAAAGATTTATGTTCGAAATGTAGAAATCCCGGTGTATCAAATGATAATTTCTGTAAAGAAAAAGCGGAAGGCGAGTCTAAATTTTATTGTGTAAATCCTGATCATTCAGGAAAGACCACGGTTACTACAGGTGATCCTTGTAATGATGACGGAAGTTGTCGTTGTAATCTATTTAATGATGACTTATATAAATACTGGTTAGATAATGATGAAAAATGTATAACGACGCCTACCGGAGAAAATACTTGTAATAATGGAATAGACGTCGATCTCATTCCTCCCTTTGAGTTATTATATACAAATGATAATATGAATGAAGCTGTATTTGCTAGCGACGAAAGAAGTGCCGGTACGCCTGATCCACGACCTCTATGTGATTGTAGGATAGAAGGTTTAGATAATACAAATATTTATTTTGGGAATAAATGTAATAAATCTGATAGGATTGACGATCCCGACGTGAATAGTTGTCATGGTCAATTAAGTGAATGGGAATTTTCTTATGATGGTAATGATTATAAAAAAGTTGAATATATAAATAATAAAATAGATTTGCAAAACGAATCAGAAAAAGAAATTTTTTATA
>CAYFFH010000304.1:0-3994 GCA_964342175.1 uncultured Enterobacteriaceae bacterium
GTCCGCCGGCAGGGTACCTTGTTGACGCGTTTGGTTGGGTAAGTTTTTTTTGTTTCACTGTCGTAATTGCAGTACCAG
This sequence comes from uncultured Enterobacteriaceae bacterium, assembly GCA_964342175.1. Taxonomy (GTDB): domain Bacteria; phylum Pseudomonadota; class Gammaproteobacteria; genus UBA11873. The sequence goes on from CAYFFH010000304.1 coordinate 79, forward strand.
GCGTTATTCTAGTACTGCTGTTGAGAGAAAATATAGACAGATACGACACCATATCTACAATCCGACTTGATGAACGATGATATAGCAGTAATTGATGCTAGCTCTTGTTCTCGGTTCGGACTTGTGTCCGATAGTCACGGTTTTATAGATAAACGTATTGTAGATGCCCTAAAACACTGTGATTTTGTGATCCACGCAGGGGACTTGGGTGGCTGCGAGGTGTTGAATACGCTCTGCACAGTCGCTCCGATTGCTGCGGTGCGTGGGAATAACGACACATCAGAACGATGGCTGCAGGGTGAATTAGATAGACTGCGAAAAATACCTCTAGTCGCCCGGATCAAATTGAGTGGTGGCCATGTCGTCGTGCTCCATGGTCACCAGTATCCCCAAGCGAAAAAACGCCATCGACAAATGCGTGATCAGTATCCTGACGCTCTTGCGATAATATATGGTCACAGTCATCGCTCAGTAATAGATACGGAAAACTTACCGTGGGTGCTAAATCCAGGTTCGTGTGGTCGGGAACGCACATATGGGGGCCCGTCTGCTTTGATCCTAGAACGTGGACTGCGGCGTTGGAATGTTTCATCACTGCGTTTCCCGATTGTGCGATAAAATACTGTAGTCGGTATTTTTAGTATTTGCTCCAGAATCTCTACCTACATTTTGACTTTATAAAATCCTTGAGCGATCCGTATGCTCATGAGTTGGGTGGGGCTAGAAAAGCGGAACTTGGAGCGGAGTTTCAGCATATGCGTAAATATCTTTTGAGCTTTTCGCTCTTTGCAGGACCCACCTGTGCCATTTTACTATTTGTAGGACTTCCATCCAGTTACTCAGGCGGTGGTGATGGCGTAATTTTGATAGATGAACGTATTCGAGTGGTGCTTGCAGTCACCGTATGGATGGCTATCTGGTGGATAACCGAAGCGGCTCCAATGTCTGTAACGGCATTGCTTCCTGTAACCGTATTTCCGATATTTGGAGTCGTGCCGCTTAATATTGCAGCTGAACCGTACGCCCATCCATTAATTTTTCTATTTTTCGCTGGGTTTCTAGTGTCCATTGCTTTACAAAAATGGTCATTGCATCGTCGGTTTGCAATCTCATTATTGCGCCGTGTTGGTGATGATCCGACTCGGATCGTTGGCGGATTTATGCTCGCCACAGCGTGCCTTAGCATGTGGTTATCGAATACGGCTGCGACGATTATGATGCTTCCAATCGCATTAAGCATAATCGGTCGTCACCAGAAAGATCGGGGTTTCGAGAAATGTCTGCTGTTATCGTTAGCCTACAGCGCTTCGATTGGCGGGATGGCAACCATCGTCGGTACGCCGCCAAATCTTTACGTTGCATCCTATTTTAACGATGTTCTTGGCGTCCAGATTGGGTTTGTTGACTGGATGATGATTGGAGTTCCTTGTGTTTCCATATTATTACCACTCGCATGGTGGTATCTGACCCGGATTCATTTTTCGTTGCCTGCACGAATTAATAGTGATGCAGGAGCTCTCAGCGGTGACGGTCTTGTATGGAGTGAGCTTACACGCGGGGGACGCGCAACCTTGTTGGTATTTGGACTGCTTGTCGGCGTGTGGATAGTTCGACCGTGGCTCGTTGACCTTACAGTCTTTGGCGCCGCACCATTATCCAATTTGACTGATACGACCGCTGCCCTGGTGGCAGCAGTCGCGCTATTTCTTATCCCAGTAGATCTTAGCCGTCGGAAATTCGTACTCGATTGGCCCGATGCCCAAGAATTGCCTTGGGGCACGTTGATTCTATTCGGCGGCGGTTTGAGTCTTGCTAACACGATAAACGCCACAGGCACGGATCAAATCATCGGCTTTTGGGTGTCGAATTTACCACCGGTGTCGACCATTCTAACGATAACGGTACTCGTAGGGATTGTAATTCTTTTGACGGAGTTCACTAGCAACGTTGCAACGACGGCGACATTAGTGCCCGTTCTTGCGGTGGCGGCGCCGGTTATAGGGGTTAGCCAAGAAATAGTGATTATCATTGTCGCATTGGCTGCGAGCTGTGCTTTTATGTTGCCCGTTGCGACCCCTCCAAACGCAATTGTATTTGGTAGCGGTCGTATTCGTGCGTCAGAGATGGCGTTGGCAGGTTCCGCGATGAATTTTCTTGGGTTGATTGTTATTAGCATGGTGGGTGTAAACTTAATACCGATCATACTGAATTTTTCGCGTTGACACTCTAAAACGCGGATAAGCCGGCGACAAGAACTTGGCCAGTTTCATCCTGTGTTTTCAGAAGCGTAGTGGGTAAGGTGTGGCAACAGCTGCCTTCGTGTATACAGAGATATCCTTGCTGTATGCCGCTTTCTGGGTTTGGCACCCACATCATGGTTCGGAGTTGATCGGCGATCTGGGCTGGATTGCGGATGCTTTGAAGCTTGCCTTTCACCGTCGATGCCTGAAGGATAAAAGCTATTCAATTGTAAACTGCTGTCAGACTCGCACTAATAGCCGAGTGACCCGCAAATTTGGATGAGTCGATTGTGAACAACAAAACGTTCTTATTAAGGCAGGTGCGAGATCGAACGACTCATTTTAGGATTTGGGTCTTAGCCGCGCCGATGATGTTGTCTAACGTTTCTATCGCGTTACTTGGGCTAATTGATACTGCGGTCATTGGTCACCTTGCTAACCCTAGTTATTTAGCAGGTATTTCACTAGCTACTGTTTTATTTGATTTTTTGTATTGGGGTGTAACATTTTTACGAATGGGCACTACCGGTGTAGTGGCGCAAAATTATGGATCCGGCGACGCCCCTCGGGCTGGCGCGACCTTACGGGACGCCATGATCATTGCGTTGATTCTGGCGTTACTAATGTTGGTCGCTCGCCATGAAATTCGTGACTTTGGTCTGCAGCTACTCGATGGAAGCATCACGGCTACGACCCACGCGAGCCATTTCTTCGAGATAAAGATTTGGGGGGCTCCGGGTGTACTCGCGACAATGGTCTTTATTGGGTGGCTGATCGGGATGCAGAAAGCGCGGGTTGCTATGGTTCTCGTAGCCATACCATGCCTAGTCCACGCCGGCCTTGATCTTTTATTCGTCGTGGGATTTAAATTAGGCATAACCGGCGCTGCGTATGCTTCGCTGATTACTGCGTACTTTTCCGCAAGTCTGGGCGGGTGGCTTGTTGTCACTGAGCTTCGTAGACATTCGTCGGCTTTAGCTTTTACTTGGCAGTGGCGAAGCATGCGCCGATTATTGACTTTCAACTGGAATATTATGCTCCGGACGTTTTGTTTGATCGCGACATTTGCGTTTTTTACCCGACGAGGCGCAAGTTGGGGAGATACAACCTTAGCTGCGAACGCAATATTACTTAATTTCCAGATGCTTACTGCGCTAGCACTGGACGGGTTCGCGAATGCGCTTGAAGCAATGGTTGGGCGTTCTATAGGGGCGTTGAATCGGACGCGATTTCTGGCTGCGGTAACAATCGGAATGCTCTGGTCAATCATATTTGCGCTACTTTTTGTTGGACTGTACGCGCTTTTTGGATCCTCACTGATTGCGTCGCTCACTGATATTCCGGAGTTACGCGCGGAGGCTGCCCGGTTTATGGTATGGGCAGTAATTTCGCCAATCATCTCTGTTTGGTGTTTCGTTTTCGACGGTATTTTCATAGGCGCGACAAAAGGTCGTGAAATGCGTAACTCTATGGTTTTCTCCACTTTTTTTGTGTTCCTTCCAGGCTGGTATCTTTTGCAGCCTCTAGGAAATCACGGGTTATGGTTGGCATTTTTGATGTTTTTTGCCGCACGTGGAGCGTCGATGGCTTGGTACTTTCTTAAGCTCGAACGGCAAGGCGAGTTTTTATAATTACGGTTTCTCGCTTTTTGGTGTCACCTGCAATATTTAAAAAAT
>CAYFFH010000305.1:0-3990 GCA_964342175.1 uncultured Enterobacteriaceae bacterium
CTGTGGCGAAGATTGAACCGATAACAGGGCGCTATATTTGGGTCCCCTACGAGGGTGAGGAATACCGGATCTATTATGAAGAAGCTGGGACCGGCATTCCCATGGTCTGTTTGCACACAGCCGGCACTGATGGGCGCGAATGGCGCCATCAGCTATGTGACGAAAAAATCAATGAAAACTTTCGCGTGATAGCATTTGATATGCCTCGCCACGGGAAGTCCATTCCACCCTATGATTGGTACAAAGAGGAAGAGGAGTATAAATTAACAGCAAAATTTTATGCAGGCATATTGATGTCGTTTTGCCGTGAACTCGACCTTGATAAACCAGTCATTATGGGCAGCTCGATGGGTGGCAATATCTGTCTACACCTTGGAGAGTATGAGGATGAATTGCGAGCCTTGATAGCTATCGAAGCGTGTGAATATTCGCCTGGTTGGCACCTCGATTGGCTTCGCCATTCCCATATCCACGGTGGCGAGACTTGTGCTACGTCTATTTTTGGCTTAATGGCTCCTCAAAGCCCGGACAAGTACAGATGGGAAACCTGGTGGTATTACTCCCAAGGTGGGCCTGGTGTATTTAAGGGCGATCTGTATTTTTATAGTGTAGACCATGACTTCCGTGGTAAAACAGAAAAACTATCCGGAAAACTCCCAATTTATTATATGACCGGCGTATACGATTTTGCCTGCACACCCGATATGACCGAAGAGGTTGCGAAAAAATCGAAAAATTCAGAATGTATAATTATGGAAGAAATTGGACACTTCCCAATGTGTGAAAACCCAGAAGTATTTAACAACTACCTAATGCCGGTACTAGAGAAAATACTTAACGCGTAATGCATTAAGTTATAAAGCCACACCACGACAGAGAAAAAAGACAATTAGTTAAGATTCCGCGCCCGCGTCTAAGCGGGCGTTTTTTTATGGGAGCGTATATGTCGATCGACAACATTGAATTGGTATCACAGCTCAGGGATACGGTGAAGAAAGTTTGCGACGACTTCCCTGGTCAATATTGGCGCGAAAAAGACCGAACCCGGGATTACCCTTCTGAATTCGTAAACGCTTTGACCGAACTTGGTCTTCTGGCATCACTGATCCCAGAGGAATATGGCGGAAGTGGGTTGCCATTATCGATGGGTGCAGAAATCCTAACGGCGATTCATGAATTTGGAGGAAACGCCGCCGCCTGCCACGCGCAGATGTACACGATGGGTACCGTATTACGGCATGGAAACGAAGAACAGAAGAAGCGCTATCTCCCCAGTATCGCAAGCGGTGACTTACGGCTTCAGGCATTTGGTGTCACCGAACCAACTGCCGGGACCGATACAACAAGCATCTCAACGGTAGCTATACGAAATGCCGATGGTTATCTAGTCAATGGTCAGAAGATTTGGACATCGCGCGCAGAACATTCCGATTTGATGGTCTTACTAGCCCGTACAACGCCGAAAGACAAAGTCAAAAAACGCTCTGACGGACTCTCCGTGTTCCTAATCGACATGAGGGACGCCTTGGGTAACGGCATGACCATAAAACCCATCCGAACAATGATCAATCATGCTACGACGGAGATTTTCTTTGATGACTTGTTAATACCAACAGACAGTTTGATTGGAGAAGAAGGAAACGGTTTTAAATACATCCTTTCTGGGATGAATGCTGAACGTATTCTAATCGCAGCTGAGTGCATTGGCGACGCGCGATGGTTCATAAAAAAAGCTAGTGATTACGCGCGGGAACGGAAAGTGTTCGGACGCCCGATTGGACAGAATCAAGGTATTCAGTTCCCGATAGCCCGTGTATACGCGCAAACCGTTGCAGCCGAGTTGACATTACGAAAGGCAGCGGATTTATACGATCAGGGGGAGGCTTGTGGTACTGAAGCAAATATGGCAAAGATGCTTGCCTCGGAAGCCTCGTGGGAGGCCGCCGATATTTGCGTGCAGACTTTCGGAGGGTTCGGAATTGCAGAAGAATACGATGTCGAACGAAAATTTCGGGAGTCACGCCTCTACAAAATCGCGCCAATTTCAACGAACCTCATATTGTCATATATAGCAGAGCGCGAATTAAATCTACCCAGATCATATTGATTATCTATGCGGGAGAAACAATCCATGTCGGATTTACCAAAATTTAATGCTTATATCAACGGCGCATCCGTCATCCCCAGTAGTAATACTTACTTTGAAACCGTTAATCCCTACACCTCACAGGCGTGGGCTCAAGTTGCCCGCTGTGATGCTGCAGATGCGAACTCTGCCATAGAGGCCGCCTACGGTGCATTCACAACTGGCGATTGGCCCGCACTAAGCGCGACGCAACGCGGCTCCCTACTTCGTAGATTAGGAGATCTAATCGCCGAGAATGCTGAGGAGCTCGCCGAATATGAAGTTCGAGATAACGGGAAGTTAATCAGCGAGATGAGTCCGCAGTGTCACTATATCCCCCAATGGTATTACTACTTCGGTGGACTTGCCGATAAAATAGAAGGGGCTGTTCTTCCTATTGATAAACCAGAGATCTTTAACTACACACGCCATGAACCACTAGGAGTGGTCGTCGCAATAACTCCGTGGAATTCCCCACTGATGTTACTCACTTTCAAGCTGGCTCCGGCCTTAGCAGCAGGAAATACAATAGTTATCAAACCGTCAGAATTCACTTCAACCTCTACATTGCGCTTCATCGAGTTATTTTCCGAGGCAGGCTTTCCACCTGGTGTCGTCAACGTTGTTACAGGATTCGGAGCTGAAGTTGGAGCCGCCTTGGTTGAACATCCAAAGACAGCAAAAGTCGCCTTCACTGGTGGTTCGGAAAGCGGCGCGCGAGTGTATCAGGCCGCGGCAGCCGGTCTGAAAAAATGTACTCTTGAACTAGGCGGGAAGTCTCCAAACATCATATTCGATGACGCCGATCTCGACGACGCAGTAAAGGGCGCAATTTCAGGTATTTTTGCCGCTACAGGGCAAACCTGCATAGCAGGCTCTCGGCTACTCGTACAAAATAGCATCCACGACGAATTTGTCGCCAAGCTGGTAGATTTCGCCGCAACTGCGAAGATGGGGGACCCTATGTTGCGAGATACCCAGGTTGGCCCGGTAACAACACCGCCACAGTTCGAAAAGATCTTGCAATATGTTCAAGTCGCCAAGGACGAAGGAGCAGAAGTTTTACTGGGCGGTAGCCCAGCGATAGGGAAACCGGAGTGCGGTGATAGCAAGTATTTCATCGAGCCTACGATATTCGGTGGGGTGACGAACAATATGAGAATTGCGCAAGAGGAAGTGTTCGGTCCAGTGTTATCAATTATTCGCTTTGACGAAGACGACGAGGCAATTGCTATAGCCAATGATATCGCGTTTGGACTCGCGGCTGGCGTTTGGACTCAATCGATAAATCGTGCAATAAGGATATCGAATGCTATCCGCGCAGGGACCGTATGGGTGAACACCTATCGCGCTGTGAGTTTCATGTCACCGTTCGGCGGCTACAAGCAGAGCGGACTTGGTCGTGAAAACGGAATAGAGGCTATTCGGGAATACTTACAGACAAAAAGCGTTTGGATCTCCACTGCTACCGATGTGCCCAACCCATTTGTGATGCGTTAGCACGCGCGCCATGGGAGCATTTTCTGACATCCTTGTCGTTAGCTTAGAGCAAGCGGTTGCTGCACCATATTGCACCCGACTTCTGGTCGAGGCAGGCGCACGTGTGATCAAAGTGGAACGTCCCGATGGCGATTTCGCACGACACTACGACACCATAGTGAACGGTGAAAGTGCATATTTTGTCTGGCTAAACGCCGGAAAGGAATCGTTGTCATTAGATGTCAAACATGATGTCGATCGAATTTTATTTGAAGAAATAATGGCAAAGGCAGATATCTTTATTCAGAATTTGCGCCCTGGTGCAGTGGAAGCACTTGGTTATAGTTATAAAGATCTTCTCAAGATCAACCCTAAGTTAATTATGT
>CAYFFH010000306.1:0-3974 GCA_964342175.1 uncultured Enterobacteriaceae bacterium
TAAATATCTTGCTTGTTTTGACTAATCGAAACATCATGGGAATTAATCTTAAAATTAATGTATCCACGATCCAAATAAAAGCTTGTCAACGACTCTAATGACGCATTCAACTTTTCAACTGAATAATTTCTCTTTGTTGAAAGAAACCCTAGGAATGTATCTTGTCGAAGCTCAAGCAATTTGAGGAGTTGCCGATCGGTAAACATATTGTTACCAATTATTCTCAGCTTCTCGATCCGTGCGACACGCCCTTCATCAATCTGCAGTCGGATGCGTACTCTACCGGCATCTAGCGGTGTTACAGTCCCATCTATCGTGGCGGAGTAACGACCTCGTGAAAAATATCTTTCTCGCAAGATCTTCAACAACTTATCAAGCATTGGCTGACTGAATACCTTACCGTCGACGAAACCGACTGAATTAAGAACTTGCTCGATTTCTTCATCTCGAATATCTTTGTTTCCCAAATACTCTATAGAAGCGATAGAGGGTCTTTCACTGACAACAACTATTAGTGTATTTCCATCTCTCTTAAGTTGTACATCATTAAAAAATCCGGTTGCAAACAGAATACGCACTGATTCTTGAGCAGTCTCGTTGGTTATCGTATCTCCGACCTTGACTGGGAGGTAATTAAAGATTGTCCCAACCTCAATTCGTTCAGCTCCCTCAACTCGTATATCTTGGAGCTCAAAGGGATCTAGCGCCTGCACTGGTCCACTGAGAATAACGAACACAGTCGCACAGAGTAATCTATAAAACAGGCTGAGATTCATTGTTCTTAGAATTCAAATAAATTGTGCACATCATTATAAAGTGCAAAGCTAATCAATACAGCAAGAACCGCCAATCCTATCTGTTGAGACCTATACATAAATGTTTCTGAAACCGGCTCACCTTTTACCGCCTCAATAATAAAATAGACTAAATGACCTCCATCCAATACAGGAATTGGCAATAAATTCAAAATTCCGAGGCTAATACTTAAGATCGCTAAAAATGTTAGAAAAGCAGAGAAGCCATACTCAGCCGATGCGCCAGCATATTTTGCTATTGACAACGGACCACCAATACTTTTCGTCGACTCTTTGCCATGGACCATCTGAATAACCATCCGGACGGTCAATTTAGTCAAAAGCCAAGTAGCCTCTGCCGCACGAATTATCGCCTCGCCAGTACCCAGTCTAATGATTACATTGACAGGATTCGCAGGCCCAACACCAATCCTGCCCACAACACCATCCTGAGAATCCACCGCTTTCGGAGTCAGGACAATCGTTTTTAGAGATCCTTTTCTGAGCACAGATACCTGAATTGTCTGCTCTGGCCTGGAAGATATAGTTTTTACCACATCCCGCCACCCATTTATGTTTATGCCGTCTATCATCACAAAACGATCATTCACCTCTATACCTGCAGCATCTGCTGTTTCACCAGTTATCAGCTTCCCGACCACGGGGTCTAATCGTGGTAGTGCTCCAATCTGTTCTTCCAAAACCATTGGATTTAACTGACCCGACTGCAATCTACTCGATTGTATTGAAACAGTCTTATTTTGACCGTTCGCTGTCACTACAGCGAACGTTAAAGGTTCACCAGCTTCAGTTTGGTCTAAAAGATAGTAGCGATGTTCACCCCAACTACGAACCTTCCGATCATTTATGCGTACTATTCGATCACCGTTTTGCAGACCAACCGATTCTGCTGAACTCCCGGGCTCAATGTAGCCGATGACTGGCTCAATACCTGGCACTCCGATCCCAAACACCAACCAGTAAAAGATTATTGCAAGTATAAAATTGGCACCCGGTCCAGCAATTACTACAGCAGTTCTAACCCATAGATTTTGGCGATTAAATGCTTGAGACAAGTCTTGTGAGTCTACATCATCATCTCGCTCATCAATAAATTTCACATAACCACCGAATGGCAATGCACCGAGTACATATTCGGTGCCAGAACGTTGTGATCGAAAGGAATACAGTGCTTTACCGAAACCAATTGAGAATTTCGATACACCCACACCGAGAAGACGCGCAACACTAAAATGCCCTAACTCATGAAATGTAACCAGAATGAATACAGCCACTAGGAACCAGCCTATATTTTCAATTACTGCCATAGTCAATATCCCAGCATTACCTGTGGCAATGATGTAGCGCCGGTGTCTAACTTATTCTGCAGCGTCTCACGAACCAGTTGGTCTAGACGAACTATAGATGTCACATCATTAGCTGCCAAATTGGAATAATCATCAAGAGCGCAGTGGATAAAATCTGGGATATCGGTAAATCGTAACCTACCTGTACAGAAAGCGTTTACAGCAACTTCGTTGGCGACGTTTAGAATTACCGGTGCCGCACCACCAGTTTCTGCAGCTTGGCGGGCAATCGCAAGGCAAGGATATCTCCTATCATCAGGATGTCGAAAATTAAGTTGCCCCGCCTGTACGAGATCTAATCGTCCGACACCCGATTGAATCCGCTCCGGATAGGCCAGAGCCGCAGTAATTGCTACACGCATATCAGGATTTGCTAACTGAGCAATCATCGACCCGTCCGAGTATTCTACTAGTGAGTGAACAATACTTTCGGGGTGAATGACCACTTCGACATCTTGTGGTGCAGTACCAAAAAGGACACAAGCTTCTATCATCTCTAGCCCTTTATTCATCATCGTCGCAGAATCGATCGAAATTTTTCGCCCCATGTTCCATTTGGGATGAGAAGCAGCTTGGTCAGGTGTAATGTCTACCATTGCTTCTAATGGTGTATCTAAAAACGGACCGCCCGATGCCGTCAAAATTATTCCTCGCACACCGTGCCGCAGTAATCCCTGACTTTTATCTATCCCACCACTCATACAATCTACTTGAGCAGCTAAGGGCAAACACTGGAATATTGCATTGTGCTCGCTATCTATGGGTACGATCTCAGCACCAGACTTCGCAACCAGCATTCGCAGCAAGCTACCTAGCATAACCAGTGGCTCTTTATTCGCAATTAAGACTTTCTTTCCTGCTTTAATCGCAGCTACTGTTGAAGCGAACCCCGCGGCACCGGCTATTCCAGCAACTACTATATCGACCTCATCGGCGGAAGCTATCTTGTTGATTCCTTCATCACCTTCCAGTAGCTCTACAGAACCAGTACGATCACCCAGACGTTTAGTCACATTACTAGCCATCTCTGAAGAAACCGCTACTACTTTTGGCTCGAATTTTTTGATCAACGCGCAGCAACTTTCTGTACGCGTGTGACTCGTCAAACCCCAGATGGAAAATCGATCAGGATGTTTTTCGATAACCTCGAGCGCATGCGTACCGATGGAGCCTGTTGCACCTAGTATTGCGACATTTTTAATCATATCAAAACAGCGCTAACGTCGTCCCTTCATCACATAAAAACATCCAGCTGCCGAAAATTGGTGCCGCACATAACAGGCTATCAATCCGGTCCAGTACTCCACCATGACCAGGCACAAGGGTGCCACTGTCTTTCTGATGTGCTGAGCGTTTTACAGCACTCTCGACTAAATCACCGATAACTGCCATTACTGCGACCGAAATACTGATTAAACACCACAATTCAAATCCAATGATGCCGACCTTGTTATTTTCCATCATCAAATAAAATAAGACAGTACCGACCCCAATAGCCCCCACTATACCACCCAGTGTACCCTCCACAGTTTTACCAGGACTAACACTCGGAGCCAATTTTCTACGTCCAAATCTTTTTCCAACTGCATAGGCAAATGTATCCGTGGCCCAAACAACAACGCAGGTCAACAAGACCAACAACGGCCCTTGATCCATACTTCCATGAATAGCAATTAATGCAACTGGGCCCGGCACGAGTAGTATCAATCCAAGAAGAAGGCCGGATCGGATATGCGATCTAGACGGGCGAAATATCTGGAAAACAACACTGGCAGTTAAAACGAACCAAACTACCGATGAGCTTAGCGTTAGC
>CAYFFH010000307.1:0-3956 GCA_964342175.1 uncultured Enterobacteriaceae bacterium
CTGGGGATGGAGTCCGATCTGATTGGCGGCGTGGGGGATGATTATGCGGCAAAGCGGCTGAAGGAGTTGTGCGGCGAGTGCGGTATTACCGCCGAACTTATCCGTAATCCGGAATGCGAAACCACCGTGAAGCTCCGCGTAATGAGTCAGCATCAGCAACTTCTGCGGCTTGATTTCGAACACCAGATGCCCAAGTATGACGTTGAAGATTTTCAACGTATTTTCGTGGCAATGCTAGATAATGTCGACATCGTTGTTCTATCAGACTACGGCAAGGGATTTATAGCCAACAGTCAGTCACTAATTGCGGCGGCGCAACTGGCTGAGAAGCGCGTTATCGTAGATCCGAAATCGAACGATTTTTCACGTTATTCTGGAGCCTACCTAATCACTCCAAATTTTGTAGAATTTGAAGCTGCTGTTGGGAAATGCAATAGCGAAAAAGAAATTTATGAACGTGGCGCTGATCTATGTCGGGCCAATAAGTTCGAGGCGGTCTTGATAACGCGCGGTGAGCACGGTATGACCCTTGTGTCGCCGAGTTTTGCACCAATTACGCTCGAAGCACAAGCGCGTGACATTTTTGATGTAACTGGGGCCGGTGACACTGTTTGTGCGGTCGTCTCTGCAGCGTTGGCTGCTGGGGTAGAGTTGGTGGACGCAGTCATTTATGCAAACGCTGCGGCCGGAGTTGCAGTGGGGAAGATGGGCACCGCAGTTGTAAGTAAACAAGAACTCGAACACGCACTTTTATCGACGGCAGTGCCGCAATCGTCTGGTATCGTGAGCATTCAGGAATTGCTGCCACAACTTATTGACGCAAGAAATCGAGGCGAAAGGATCGCTATGACAAACGGTTGCTTCGATATTCTACATGCTGGCCACGTTACTTATTTGCAGCAAGCAAGGGCGCTTGGGTCACGCTTAGTTGTTGCCTTGAACTCCGATAAATCGGTCGCCCGCCTTAAGGGGGATGGTAGGCCGATCCATAGGCTTGAGAATCGTATGGCCGTTGTGAGCTCGCTAGCTTGTGTGGATTGGGTGGTCCACTTCGACGAAGATGATCCTCGGTCTCTCGTAGAGGCTATTAATCCTGACGTTCTCGTGAAAGGTGGTGACTACAACGTAGACGATATAGTGGGTGGGCGTTACGTTTTGGAAAACGGCGGTGAAGTTTGCACTATTCCTTATGTCGACGGGCTATCGTCTAGTGCGACAATTGAAAAGCTCCTAGCAGATTACGCGATGAAGGTAGCTGAACGATGATTATCATAACCGGGGGGGCAGGTTTCATCGGCAGTAACCTTGTGCACGAGTTGAATAGTCGCGGTCACGACAAGCTCGTAGTGGTTGATGATCTCAGTCATGGTAGGAAGTTTGAAAATATCGCCACGGCAACCATCGCAGATTACTTGGATTTAGAGGAGTTTAGAGCTTGGTTTTCTGCGGATCGAGATCTTTTTGAAAAAATAGAACGTATCTACCATCTGGGTGCATGTTCTACGACCACAGAGTGGAATGGACGTATGATGCTGGATTTGAACTACGCGTATTCACGCGATCTGATTCGCTACTGTGCGAAACGGGAGATTCCGATCATCTATGCATCAAGTGCAGCCGTTTACGGTGGCGCAACCGCATTTGAGGAATCGGTGGCAAACGAAAAGCCGATAAATGTCTACGCATATTCTAAGTTACTTCTGGATAGTTATGTTCGGCGCCAACGATCGAAGATTCGGAGCCAGATAGTTGGATTGCGATATTTTAATGTTTACGGGCCACGCGAGCAGCATAAAGGAAAAATGGCTAGCGTCACCTATCATCTAAACCAGCAACTACTCGAGTCGGGCACGGTGAAGCTGTTTAATAGCTCCGGAGGCTTTGCGGCAGGTGAACAGTGTCGGGATTTTATATACGTGGATGACGCTGTCAACACGACTCTTTGGTTTGCAGATAATCCGCACGTATCTGGAATTTTTAACTGTGGAACTGGTCGAGCGGAGTCATTCAACCAACTCGCGGGAGCGGTGTTGGATTGGCATGGGCGCGGAACTATTGAATACGTTGCATTCCCGGATACGTTATGCGGGGCCTACCAGAGCTTTACTAAGGCTAATATGAAAGCACTGCATGCTACTGGATGCAAATTAGAATACCGAAGCGTCAGTGCTGGAGTAGATCGGTACCTCGATTGGTTGAACGCTTGAGAACTTTTTACACGGTTTTCTTTTACTTAATTGTACCGATCCTACTGGTACGAACTTTTTGGCGGGGTCGTAAACTTAGGGCGTACCGCAGTCGTTGGCAGGAAAGGTTTTCTATAGGTCTGCCGGTCGGCCCAGTGCAACCCCCGATCTGGATACATGCCGTGTCGGTCGGAGAGTCGGTGGCGGCGACACCGATCGTTAAGGAAATGCATGACCGCTTTCCTGACACGCCAATTTTGTTTACGACAACAACTCCGACCGGTGCTGATGCTGCTATAAGAAAATTCGGAGACTCGGTACTACAAGTTTATTTCCCGTATGATCTGCCGCCGATTGTCCGTCGCTTTGTGGAGCATTTTAACCCTCGATGCCTGATCCTAATGGAAACCGAGTTATGGCCTAACTTACTACACTACTGTAAAGCGAAAAGAGTTCCAGTCTTGATGGCTAACGCGCGGCTTTCTCAGAAATCCGCCTCGCAATACCACTGGTTTCCATCGACTCTTAGGACGATGCTGTCGGCGGTTGATTATGTTGCCGTGCAAGGATTTCAGGATCGTGATCGCTTTCTTTCGCTTGGAGTCGATCATGGTGCAATTGAAGTTACGGGAAATCTTAAATTCGACATTGATTTGCCCTCTAGCGTAACGGAATCTGGACAATCTATACGACGCTTTTTGGGTACAAATCGCGCGGTCCTAATTGCTGGTAGTACCCGAGATGGCGAGGAAGAAATATTGCTTCAGGTGTTCGCAGACTTGAAATCGAGATATTCGGATTTACTTTTGTTACTCGCGCCACGACATCCAGAACGCTTCGATTCCGTGGCTGAACTATGTCGGAAGGCGGGATTTCAGATATCACGTAAGAGTTGCGGTGATTCATGCCCACCTGAATCTGCCATATATCTTGTTGACTCTATGGGGGAACTCCCTAGTTTTTATGCTGCAAGTGATGTTGCGTTTGTTGGAGGATCGATGATGCCATTTGGCGGACATAACGTGCTTGAACCGGCTGCGCTTGGCGTCCCTGTAGTAGTTGGCCCGCATACCTATAATTTTTCCGAGATAGTCAGTATGTTGCGTGCTGTCGGCGCTTTGACAATCGCTGAAAACCAGGTAGCGCTCGGCGATTGTATCGAGCGATGGCTCAATAACAGCGAGAGTCGGGATCACGCAGGTGCTGCAGGTTGCCGGATTGTTGCAGAAAATAAAGGTGCTATCGCTAAAGTAGTAAGGATGATTGATAGAGTGGTGGCTTTATCTTCGTAACCGAACCGGCTTCCGAGGGACAAGAGTCAGTCGAATGTCAGAATCGAGTCAAACTGCGATCTATCATGTAAATCAAAATGTTCTGTAGTGGTATACTTCTGTTTCGCCAGCATTGGTATCAGTGTTTGCCGTGGGACTTTTGTTAGTGGAGAGGGAATATGCGAAGTTTGTATGTTGATTGCTCGATTTTATTTTGCATGATCGGGCTATTAGGGCCGATGGCGGCGACGGCTCAATCACAGATCTTCGCCTACCCTATTGGAGGCCAATCGGAAGAACAAGTATCGCGGGACAAATTTGAATGCCATCAATGGGCTGTAGGCCAGACCGGATTTAATCCGACCACAGCGCCTCCGTTACCGGCTCGAGCGGCAGTGCCACCGCCGAATCAAGCTGACAGGAGCTATAGCGATCAGCCACGACGGCGCAACCGCGGGTTTCTCGGCATCGGGGACGGTGGCATGTTTAGGGGTGGCGG
>CAYFFH010000308.1:0-3937 GCA_964342175.1 uncultured Enterobacteriaceae bacterium
GGGCAGGAAAATAACAACTCATTCCTCTTTGTCCTCTTGACTCAACGACGACGATGTTACCTTCTTGGCCATTTCGGTTTTTTCGGGTGCCTCGGGAGCGTCAACATTGTCAAGACCTCGAGAACCATATTGTTCGTCGTCATTCAATGTGGTCTGGGGTGGCACCTTCGCATTATTCGACTCCTGCTCTGATCCCCAAGTCGCCCGACTATCGGGTGTTTCAATATTGTCGCTAAATCCACTATCTACATTGCGGCCATTCGGGACTGATGACGACGTGTTACTGGCAAAAGCTTTTCCTCCTTCCGAGATTGGCGTGTCCGCCGATAAAGTATTACTTCCACTGTATTGATCTTGTTTGACCTCGTTAATCGTGCTCGCGACTTCCGGTTTACCTACTTTTGAACTTTGCTTGCCTGAGCTTGGGTTGTTGCGACGTTGATTCTGCGATCGAGAAGATGGTTTAGCATTGGCCGAACGTGCGGAGCTACTCTTGCGTCCCTGATCAGAAGGTTTTCGCTGGTCGTTGCGGTGGCGTTCTCCTGTTGTTTGCGGTCTATTATTTGGTCCGCGTGTATTGCGTCGCCCTCGCTGATTTTCTCCGAACCGTTTAGATGAGCTCCGCCTCGCTTTTTTCGGTGCCGGTACCGCTCTACTCCCCCCTTCACCAGTAGTTCCAATCAACGCGCGAAACCAACGACGAATCAAATTCACTCCCCCTTCCGTTTTGTTTCGACTATGGCGTGGTTTAGGCATATTGCGCTCTAAATTCCTTACGGCAGGCTGCGCGTTGGCCACTATTGCACGGTCACGATTGCTCACGTCGGGCTCCACGACATCTCTTATCAAGTCGTAACTATCCCCTTGGTGAAATTTGTCAAGGTCTTGTTCTCGAATTCGTTCGACTTCGTAATGGGGGGTTTCGAGATTTTGATTTGGTATCATTAAAACGTTAACACCTTGGCGCTCCTCTACCCCAGAGATATCTTGACGTTTTTCGTTTAATAAAAAAGTCGCTACTTCGATTGGTACTTGCGCCGAAATCGTGGCAGTAGACTCCTTCATAGCCTCTTCTTCTATAACGCGTAATACTGCCAGCGCCGTTGACTGTGTATTCCGAATTGTCCCAACACCTTCACAACGTGGACATAATTCATGAGAAGATTCTGCTAGGGAAGGGCGAATCCGTTGACGCGACATTTCGAGTAAGCCGAAACGAGATATGCGACCAATTTGCACTCTTGCACGGTCTATTTTAACTGCATCTCGTAGTCGATTTTCGACTGCGCGCTGACTCTTCGTGGACAGCATGTCAATATAGTCGATAACGATTAGGCCACCGAGGTCACGTAATCTAAGTTGTGTTGCAATTTCGTCGGAAGCCTCTAAATTCGTTTTTAGGGCCGTATCTTCGATATCGCTACCTTTTGTTGCTTTTGATGAGTTGATATCGATAGTAATCAGTGCTTCAGTTGGCTCAATGACGATCGCGCCACCGCTAGGCAAACGTACTTCACGTCCAAATGCAGTTTGAATCTGAGTTTCTATCTGATATCGCGTGAATAAGGGAACGCTGTCATCGTATAACTTTAGCTTATCCAAATTATGCGGCATCACCTGCTGCATGAATTCACGTGCAGTGTCAAATAAACTGTGGTCGTCAATCAATATTTCCGAGATGTCGCCCCGCAGATAATCCCTTATTGCCCGAATTATCACGTTCTGGTCCTGATAGATTAAAAATGGGGCGTTCTTACTTTCAGATGCATCCTCGATGGCTTCCCAAAGTTGCACCAAATAATCGAGATCCCATTGTAATTCTTCAGTCGATTTCCCTACGCCAGCAGTACGCAAAATCAAACCTAAGTCTGGCGAAATCTCTAAATCCCCCATCGCTTCGCGGGCCTCGTCTCGATCACTCCCTTCAATTTGGCGCGAAACGCCTCCCGCTCTTGGATTATTTGGCATTGCTACGAGATAACGCCCAGCCAGGCTAATAAATGTCGTTAACGCAGCGCCTTTATTTCCGCGCTCTTCTTTTTCGACTTGAACAACTAACTCCTGGCCTTCTTCGAGCACATCTTTAATATTTATCCGATTTCCGGACTTGGGCTGTATCTTGAATAGAGATCGGGAGATTTCTTTAAGCGGAAGGAATCCGTGGCGCTCGGTACCGTAGTCAACAAAAGCCGCCTCCAGGCTGGGCTCGAGGCGCATTATCTTCGCCTTATAAATGTTTGATTTTTTTTGTTCACGACCAATGGCTTCAATGTCAAGGTCATAAAGTCGCTGGCCGTCAACCAGTGCGACGCGCAACTCCTCCGGCTGAGTCGCGTTGATCAGCATTCTTCTCATTGTAAACTTCCTAAGTTCTAGAGCTCGACTCGCATCCGTCGTTCACCGTATTTCGTACTTATTGCGGTGTCCGTTTTCACGACGGATTTTAAGGAGCTTCTCAGCGCGGCTGCTTGGTCGATACCAAGACACTCTCCGCGCATAAATAATCTTCTAGTGCTACCGTCCCTGCGCCTACCAAGCAGTCTTCTGTCATCGAGCACCTGCGTTCCGAACTGAATATCGCGTGAACCCTCCTGGTATAGCGATAATAGGTGTCCTCAATGGTCGGCCCATTACGAATCACACCTTAGCGCTCCTCGCATGGGTTGGGCAACAATTTGATAGAATGTCGCCGTTCCATCGCTAACTGCTTGGCGCACCGGCATAAATACTCTTCGTGATTGCCTTGCTGCTACGCGGTGCGAATATAACAGTGTTAAACAGCCCGGGCAATCTACGACCGTATATGGCGGCTTCTATTTATGACTAAAACTGGTGTTCGAACGCTTGAAATTGCTTCTAATCAAAGCGGACGCCGATTAGACAATTTCCTCACAAGCATCCTAAAAAATGTACCAAAATCATTCATCTACAAAATAATCCGACGAGGCGAGGTCCGCGTCAATGGATCGCGAACCCGCCCGGAGCGAAAATTATTAGAAAACGATTTGGTCCGTATTCCGCCTCTGATGGAATCACTGCCATCGCGTCGCATTATTAGTACAGCGAAACGCACCCTGGTAGATAAAGCTATCGTTTATGAAGATAACAAGATATTAGTACTAAACAAACCAGCTGGCATAGCGGTTCACGGAGGTAGTGGATTACGATATGGCGCGATTGATATTGTTCGCGAATTGCGCCCCCAAAGCCCAGATATTGAATTGGCCCACAGGCTCGATCGAGATACTTCAGGTTGCCTGGTATTCGCCAAGGACTACCGGACATTGCGCCAAATTCAGACCCAAATACTAGACCCTGGTTGCCGAAAAACGTACGTTACACTACTGAGTGGCGAATTTCCTAGAGCTTGTCAACTAGTAGAGCTCAGGCTCGCAACGTCTCGAGCCGAAGGTGAAAAAATCACGATAGTCTCGAAGGATGGAAAACCAGCAACGACTGAATTTAAAACCATCGAAACTTTCGATGATCTATCATTAGTAGAAGTTCGAATTTTCACGGGACGCACACACCAAATACGTGTGCACGGGGCTGCTGCCGGGCACCCTATTGCTGGCGATAGGAAATATGGGGATTCCCTCTTAAACGCGAAACTACATAAACGGGGCCTACATCGTATGTTCTTGCACGCTGGTTCTATCACCCTACGGCTTGGTGAATCACTCGAAGAAATTACTGTCCAGGCACCATTGCCAAAGCAGTTACAAGAGTTTCTAACGGAGCTACGTTGCGCGAATTAAAACTTATCGTTTTCGATTGGGACGGGACTCTGATGGACTCGGAATTTGCGATCGTCGATTCTATACGAAAAAGCTATGAGGAGGAGGGGCTGGTCATGCCGGCTTACCGATCAATTCAAGCAACTATTGGTTTGAGTCTACGAGATGCGTGGGAAGCCCTGACGCCAGGCTTAAACACT
>CAYFFH010000309.1:0-3936 GCA_964342175.1 uncultured Enterobacteriaceae bacterium
ATTTAAGTTGCAGGACCTGCTACTTGAATTTATCCGGCATCGTCGGGAAGTCGTTACCCGACGAACCCTATTCGAGTTACGCAAGGCACGTGAGCGGGCACATGTGTTGGAGGGGCTCGCAGTAGCCTTAGCCAATATTGACCCTATCATTGCCTTGATCAAGGCGTCTCCTACCCCAGCGGCCGCTCGAACGAGCTTGCTTGCACAAGACTGGGCGCCTGGGCTTGTATTGGAGATGCTGGAACGATCAGGGGCCGAGGTGTCGCGTCCTGACGACCTTCCAGAGTCTTGTGGTTTGCAGAAAGATAGGTATTGCCTTTCTGAGCGGCAGGCAAAAGAGATCCTCGAGATGCGCTTGCAACGTTTGACCGCACTGGAGCACGATAAAATTATCGATGAATATAAGGCCATATTGGGCCAAATTGACGATTTGTTGGATATCCTCGCGCGGCCAGAACGATTGATGCAGGTAATTCGAGATGAGCTTATTGAGATTCGCGACCAGTATGGTGACGAACGTCGTACCGAAATTGTGGAATCGCACGAACATCTATCGTTGGAAGATTTAATCAGCGAGGAGGACGTGGTTGTAACTTTTTCCCATGCGGGGTACGCGAAATCGCAACCGATAGATGTCTATCGTTCGCAAAGGCGTGGTGGTAAAGGCAAAACCGCGACCACGACGAAGGAAGAAGACTTCGTGGACAAGCTATTTATTGCGGGTACCCATGACACTATCTTATGTTTTTCGACGCAGGGGAAATTATACTGGTTGAAAGTATACGAACTTCCGCAAGCGGGCCGTACTGCGCGTGGTCGGCCATTAGTCAACCTGCTACCCCTTAGCGATGGTGAGCGAATAACGGCTGTGTTACCGATTAAAGAATTTGATGCCGAACTCTATGTACTGATGGTAACCCGACGTGGAATAGTGAAAAAAACACCGCTAGACCAATTTTCGCGTCCGCGTGCGAACGGTATTATTGCCGTTGGCCTCGAGCCAAACGATAGCCTAGTGGGAGTCTCGTTGACCGATGGTGGTAGTGATATTATGTTGGTTAGCTCAAGCGGCAAGGCGATAAGGTTTTCTGAAACGGCCGTGAGGCCGATGGGTCGCACGGCGCGCGGGGTTCGCGGTATAAGGCTGAGCGATGAGCACGAAGGTATTTCTCTAATTCCTGTGGATCCAACGCAAGCAATCCTATTCGCGACTCAGAACGGCTATGGGAAGCGAACCGCAGTGGACGAATTTCCAACAAAGGGTCGAGGTGGCCAAGGGGTTATCGCGATCCAGACTAGTGAGCGTAACGGCCCTGTAATCGGTGCCGTATCTGTCCTTGAGGATGAGGAGATAATGTTGATTAGTGATGGCGGCACACTCGTGCGAACTCCTGTCAGCGGAGTCTCAGTTCTGGGCCGCAATACGCAAGGAGTGCGGCTAATTAACATCACAGCGGACGAAAAATTGGTCGGAGTAGAACCCGTGGTTGAATATAAGGCAGATGAGCTCACCGACAGCGAACAAGAATTATAAGCGCGGGCTCTGGACGAGCGGTCGCATCTTCTAGAGTTGCAGCGCTTTGCTCTAGGGGATAGCTTACGATCATGGCAGGCAATAAAAAAGACTTACACGCTCTGCGGGCTGAAATCGACAGTGTCGACGTCGAATTGTTGCGCATGATCAATGTGCGTGCCCAATTGGCCGTGGATGTCGGGCAGTTAAAACAAGATAGTGGCGAAGATGTCGTGTTTTATCGCCCCGAGCGCGAAGCCGCAATATTGCGCCGAGTGCTGGAACAAAATTCTGGGCCACTGCCATCAGCCGAGGCGGTCCGTTTAATGCGTGAAATTATGTCTGCCTGCCTAGCCCTAGAGCGGCAGCTACGTATCGCCTATCTGGGACCGGAAGGAACGTATACCCATTTGGCCACTCTTAAGCATTTCGGTAGCTCAATTAAAAGCGCGCCGGCGTCCAGTATTGGAGACGTTATACGCGACGTGGAGGCTGGAAGTGCCGATTTCGGGGTTGTTCCCGTCGAAAATTCGTTAGAGGGAGGGGTTAATCAGACGCTCGATTCGCTCCGTGATTCGCCACTTCGGATTTGTGGAGAAGTCGTGCTTAGCATTCACCATCAGCTGCTCTCGAACGTTAACGACATAAGCGAAATTAAACAAGTTTATGCACACGCTCAGGCACTAGGCCAGTGCCGTCGATGGCTTTCGGAGAATTTATCGCATGCGCAATTTATACCTGTAAGTAGCAACGGTGAGGCTGCACGGCGTGTCCGCGAGGAGGTTGATGTTGCAGCAATTGCGGGTGCCGTCGCGGCCGATATTTATTCACTAAATACGCTGCGAAAAAACATTGAAGATCACCCAGGCAATACAACTCGATTTGTCGTGCTTGGTAATAGTTCACCGCCGCCTAGTGGTAAGGATGTGACGTCGATAATGTTTACTGCACCGAATCGGCCCGGAGCTTTGCATGATGTTTTAGGAGTGCTCTCGGGGGCAAAAATCAGTATGACCCGCATTGAGTCACGGCCGTTGCGACAGGAATCATGGGATTATGTTTTTTTTGTGGATCTTGAGGGGCATTCCGAAACTGATAGAGTGCGTGATGCCCTGCTGGAGATTGAAGCAAAGACATCCCAGTTGAAGATTTTGGGTTCCTACCCACGGGCGATTCTCTCGTAGTGTAGCGGGCCGTTCTTGTTTTTATCGATTTTGTCACGTTAAACATCCAAAAACTTTGTTAATGACGGCAGCCGACCCTGAGAATAGCTAGATGATCCATCGCCTTTGTATATTTGGTGTCGGGCTTATTGGCGGTTCGCTCGCCAAAGCGCTACGGTCCGCGAGCGCGGTTGATAGCATTATCGGGTGTGGCCGGACCGAGGCGAACCTAGTCCGCGCCGTAGAGTTGAATGTCATCGATGAATATACCCTTGATCCGGCAATCGCAGTTGCGGATGCTGATATGATTGTAGTTGCCGCAACTTTGGGTGCAACTCGAAGTATTTTCGAACAGATCACGGAGCATATCGCTCCAACGGCAATAGTCACTGACGTTGGAAGCGCGAAAGCGCGCGTCGTCGACGCAGCCCGAGTGTGTTTAGGGGGAAATTTTAGCCAATTCGTACCAGGTCATCCAATTGCCGGCACTGAGAAAAGTGGTGTTGAAGCGGCTTTTGCGACCCTGTTCCGTGACCATAGGGTGATTTTAACCCCGCTCGTGGAAACGAATCGCGATGCGTTAAAGGTAGTTTTTGAAATGTGGCGGGTAACTGGCGCAGATGTCATCGAGATGGCAGTACGGCATCATGATGAAGTGTTAGCGGCGACTAGCCATTTGCCACATATGCTGGCGTATGCGTTAGTAGATTGTCTTGCCGAGTTGGATGAGTCGAATGAGATTTTCACCTATGCAGCTGGTGGTTTTCGTGATTTCACCAGGATCGCCTCCAGTGATCCCACCATGTGGTGTGACATTGCGATTGAAAATCGGGACGCATTATTGTCTGCGCTAAACAGTTTTACTGTCACCTACGGTAAATTATTTAGCGCCTTAGAATCCAACGATAGAGATCAGTTATTGCGCATTTTCACCCGTGCAAAAAATGCGCGTGAAGGTGCCATGCGAAAAATCCCAGAATGATCATCGGTGATCGACTTACCGTTTGGCCAAGTGGAACCCTACACGGTGAGTTACAGGTACCAGGGGATAAATCTATCTCCCACCGTGCCGTAATGTTGGGTTCGATTGCGGTAGGGACGACAAATATATCGGGCTGTTCGATGGGTGGGGACGTGCGATCAACTATTGCTGCATTTTGCGATATGGGCATTCCAATTGCAGAGCAAGGGAGCGGCCGGCTTTCGATTGAGGGAAGAGGCTGGGATGGCTTGATTGCGCCGAGTAATCAGCTTGATATG